>NZ_LZKH01000074.1:0-13705 GCF_001672745.1 Mycobacterium sp. E1386 | reverse complement strand
TGCCCAGCACTGCCGGTGCGGTGGATCCACCCACGGGCATGGCCGGCAGACCGAGTTTGCGGTGATCCCACGAGCGGGCGCGGTGGGCGACGATTCGCACGCAGACGCGCTTGTTCATCATCTGCTCGACGAACGGCTTCATCTCGTCGGTGTAAGGCCCGGTGTAACGCTCGAACACGCTGACCCCGACCCGGTGTGCGACGTCGGGGTCGTCGACGATCTCGGCGACGCCCTCGAACGACACGCCACGCAACGTGTCATAGGTGTCGCCGTCCTCGATCAGGAAGCTCACCCGGGGATCGCGTTTGAGGTTGACCGCCTTCTGCGACTTGGCCTTGGTCTCGAGCCAGATCTCGCCGTCCACGACGGCGTACCACATTGCGGTCAGGTGCGGCTGGCCGTCGGGGCCGACGGTGGCCAGCGTGCCGGTGCGGCTCTTGACGACGAAGTCGGCGATTTCGTCATCGGACATGACGATGCTCGCGCGCTGATTGGTTCCCATGGCGGTCAGTCTGTCAGGCCCCGTGCGCTCGATTGTGCGCCGGTCGCGAAGGAAGCATCCACGCGACGGTCAGAGCCGGCGGGTGAGCGCTTCGGCCGCGGCCAGTAGATCGGCGGCCCAGCGCGCGCCGGGACGCCGGCCGATGCGGTCGACGGGTCCCGACACCGAGATTGCGGCGATCACGGCACCGCGGCTGTCGCGCACGGGAACCGACACGCTCGCCACCCCGGGCTCGCGCTCGGCCACGCTTTGTGCCCAGCCGCGCCGGCGCACTTCGGCCAGCGTGCGCTCGGTGAATTTCGCGGACGGTAGCACCGCTTTTTGCGTCGCCGCGTCGCTGTGGGCCAACAGCACCTTGGCGCCCGAGCCCGCCGTCATCGGCAATCGCGCCCCGACCGGGACCGTATCGCGAAGGCCCGCAGCCGGTTCCAGGGCTGCCACACAGACCCGTTCCGTGCCCTCGCGGCGGTACAGCTGCACGCTTTCCCCGGTGGTCTCGCGCAGCAGGGGAAGCACCCCCGCACTGGCGGCCAGCAGCGGATCGTTGACATGGGCGGCGAGCTCGGTGACGGCCGGACCGAGTCCCCAGCGGCCTTCGTCGTCGCGGGCCAGCAGGCGATGGATCTCCAGCGCTGCGGCCAGCCGATACGCGGTGGCCCTGGGCAATCCGGTTCGTTCGCACAGTTCGGCCAGTCCGCATGGGGATTGGGCAACTGTGTGCAGGACATCCACAGCTTTGTCGAGTACGCCGATGCCGCTATGCTGTCTCACAAGGAGATACTAGCGTCTCGCACTCTGAGATCACAGCCCATGGTCGATCGGCGAGCCGCGGATGAGGAATTGAGGCGAATGCAGATGGGATCCGGCAAGCCGCGCACCCTGGCCGAAAAGGTCTGGGACGACCACGTTGTGGATAAAGGGAGCGACCCCGAACACGGGGGGGCGCCCGACCTGATCTACATCGATCTGCATCTGGTGCACGAGGTCACCAGCCCGCAGGCCTTCGATGGGCTGCGGCTGGCCGGCCGTCCGGTGCGACGGCCCGATCTGACACTGGCCACCGAGGATCACAATGTGCCCACTGTCGACATCGACAAGCCGATCGCCGACCCGGTGTCGCGCACCCAGGTCGAAACGTTGCGCCGCAACTGCGCCGAATTCGGCATTCGCCTTTATCCGATGGGCAATATCGAGCAGGGCATCGTGCATGTCGTCGGGCCGCAATTGGGTCTGACCCAACCGGGAATGACCGTTGTCTGTGGTGATAGTCACACGTCGACGCACGGCGCATTCGGCGCACTGGCAATGGGCATTGGCACCTCGGAGGTCGAGCACGTGCTTGCCACGCAGACGTTGCCGCTGCGGCCGTTCAAGACGATGGCGGTCAATGTCGAGGGCGAATTGCCCGCCGGGGTGACGGCCAAGGACATCATTCTCACCTTGATCGCCAAGATCGGCACCGGCGGCGGTCAGGGGCACGTCATCGAATACCGCGGCAGCGCCATCGAATCACTGTCGATGGAAGGCCGGATGACGATCTGCAACATGAGCATCGAGGCCGGCGCCAGAGCGGGCATGGTAGCCCCGGACGCCACCACCTTTGAATTCCTGCGCGACAAACCGCACGCGCCGCAGGGGGCGCAATGGGACGCGGCGATGCGCTATTGGCAGGAGTTGCACACCGACCCCGGTGCCGTCTTCGACACCGAGGTCCGCCTCGACGCAACATCGTTGAGTCCGTTCGTGACGTGGGGAACCAATCCCGGTCAGGGAGTGCCGCTGGCCGCGGCCGTGCCCGACCCGGAGCTGATGGCCGGTGACGCCGAGCGGCAGGCCGCCGAGAAAGCCTTGGCTTACATGGACCTTCGGCCGGGCACTCCGATGCGCGATATTGCGGTCGACACCGTGTTCGTGGGCTCTTGTACCAACGGTCGTATCGAAGACCTGCGGGTGGTCGCCGACGTGCTGCGCGGCCGCAAGCTGGCGCCCGGAGTGCGGATGCTCGTGGTGCCCGGGTCCATGCGGGTGCGGGCGCAGGCCGAAGCCGAAGGGCTGGGCGAGGTTTTCACCGCAGCTGGCGCCGAATGGCGACAGGCGGGCTGCTCGATGTGCCTGGGAATGAACCCGGACCAGCTGGCGCCGGGTGAGCGGTGCGCGGCCACGTCGAACCGCAACTTCGAAGGGCGCCAGGGGAAAGGCGGCCGCACGCATCTGGTGTCACCGGCCGTAGCCGCCGCGACGGCGGTTCGCGGCACATTGTCCGCCCCGGCCGATTTGAACTGACCCAATCGAGAAGAAGAGATGAGCATGGAAGCATTTCACTCCCACACCGGTATCGGCGTGCCGTTGCGGCGGTCCAATGTCGACACCGATCAGATCATTCCGGCGGTGTATTTGAAGCGCGTCACCCGAACCGGTTTCGAGGATGGGTTGTTCGCCAGCTGGCGCTCGGATCCCTCATTCGTCCTCAACCTCAGTCCCTTTGACCGTGGGACGGTCCTGGTCGCCGGCCCCGATTTCGGGACCGGCTCGTCCCGCGAGCACGCGGTGTGGGCGCTCATGGACTACGGGTTCCGGGTGGTCATCTCGTCTCGATTCGGTGACATCTTCCGGGGCAACGCCGGGAAGGCGGGTCTGCTGGCGGCCGAAGTTTCTCAGGACGGCGTGGAACTCCTTTGGAAGCTCATCGAGCAGAGTCCGGGACTGGAAATCACTGCCAATCTTCAAGATCGAAATATCACCGCCGGAACGACGGTGTTGCCGTTCAAGATTGACGACCACACCGCATGGCGATTGCTCGAAGGCCTCGACGATATAGCCCTTACGCTGCGGAAACTCGACAAGATCGAATCTTACGAGGCCGCCTATCCGCAGTGGAAACCGCGCACTCTGCCCGCCTCCTGAACGGTCGAGAACGCCGGAATTTCTTCTCGCTCACCTAACTAAACCGGGCCGATTTCCCAGTCCCGCCACCGGTCAAGGGCGGCAACCGGATTGCGAAACGTCGGATTGTCCGACCCTGAAATTGCGCGTGGCTCTTGGAAATTTGCTGGGTGAGGGTTTACCGTGTGCACTAGTCGGTTCAAATCGAGGACCACTAGCGTCGGAGGGATTGGATGAATAAGGCAGAGCTCATAGATGTGCTCACTCAAAAATTGAACACCGACCGTCGGCAGGCAACCGCCGCCGTCGAGAACGTCGTCGACACCATTGTGCGTGCCGTGCACAAGGGCGACAGCGTCACCATTACCGGGTTCGGTGTTTTCGAGCAACGGCGCCGCGCGGCCCGCG
This sequence comes from Mycobacterium sp. E1386, assembly GCF_001672745.1. Classification (NCBI taxonomy): domain Bacteria; kingdom Bacillati; phylum Actinomycetota; class Actinomycetes; order Mycobacteriales; family Mycobacteriaceae; genus Mycobacterium; species Mycobacterium sp. E1386. The sequence goes on along the minus strand of NZ_LZKH01000074.1, from coordinate 9,912 downwards.
TGGCCCGCAACCCGCGTACCGGCGAGACGGTGAAGGTAAAGCCGACCTCCGTCCCGGCGTTCCGCCCCGGTGCTCAATTCAAAGCGGTTGTCTCTGGCGCACAGCGTCTCCCGTCGGAAGGACCTGCAGTGAAGCGTGGTGTAGTGGCAAGCGGCGCGGCCAAGAAGACCGCCGCCAAGAAGGCTCCCGCCAAGAAGGCCGCGGCGAAGAAGACCGCCGCCAAGAAGGCCCCGGCCAAGAAGGCGGCGACCAAGGCCCCGGCCAAGAAGGCCGCGACCAAGGCCCCGGCCAAGAAGGCCGCGACCAAGGCCCCGGCCAAGAAGACCGCGGCGAAGAAGGTCGTGGCGAAGAAGGCTCCGGCCAAGAAGGCCGCGACCAAGGCGCCGGCCAAGAAGACCGCGGCGAAGAAGGCTCCGGCCAAGAAGGCCACCGCGCGTCGCGGTCGCCGTTAAGGCAGCAGCCGAGTTCTCAACGCGAATACCCTTCGGGCCGCAGTGGTGCGCCCGAAGGGTATTCGCGTGTCAGGCCCGCACGTTGGCGGCCAGCGCGCCGCCGATGTGGTCGGCGGCCACCAGCCGGCCACCTGATAGTGAAAGCACCCAGGTGCTGCCCTTGTGGTTGCGCGACTTGTCGGGACGTATCCCGTCCCGCTCGCACCACCACGCGATCAAGTCCGGAATCACCTTGCCCTGAGTGCAAATGACCGGTGTGCCTTCGTGCTCGGCGATCTCGAGCATTCGGTGCCGGCCGCGTTTGGGGCTCTTGCCGTACGCCTCCTCGGTGAGGGTCGGCTCGTTGTGCACCGTCACGCCCAATTCCTCGGCCAGCGGTTCCACCGTCTGGTGGCAGCGCAGGCGGTCGGCCGCATACACGTCGGTGGCGCCGAACGCCAGCAGCTGCGGAACCAGTGCCTCGGCCTGCGCGCGCCCGCGTTTGTCCAGCGGTCGCTGGGTGTCGTCGCCCTTGAACCGTGATTTCCGTCCCGCCGTGCCATGTCGCACCACCACCACCGAGCGGGTGTCGGCAGGGTGCTTCATGAAGTGGCGCAACATCTTTCGGTCATGCGAATAGCTCAGTCTCTTCAGCGCGTCGGGTATCGGCAACCACACCAGTTCGTCGACCTCGTTGCCGGGGATGAAGTCTCCGCCATGGCTGCGCGCCGCCCAGTAGTAGACCTTCTTGACGCCCGCCTCGATCGGGTAACTCACCATGTCGAGCCGACGGCCCAGGACCGCATGCTGCCCCGTCTCCTCGCACACTTCCCGCACCGCGGCGACGGGCGCGGTCTCGCCCGGATCCACCTTCCCCTTCGGCAGCGACCAGTCGTCGTAGCGGGGGCGGTGGATCACCGCGAGCTCGAGGCCGGGGTTGGAGGAATCGGTCGGCCGCCACAAGACCGCGCCGGCGGCATAGACGATCCGGCTTCCCGGACGCCGAGCGGTGGACGAGCTCTTGGTCGGCAACTCAACTCCTGCAGGTCAATTCGGTCGGGACCGCGCACACGTTTGCGGTGCGGCCGGAAGACCACCGTAAATCACCACGCAGAGGCTACGGACTGCGGTGTCGCTCCATCAACGACACTTGATGGTCGCGCACGGTGTGGCCGTCGTGCGGTGACGCGATCCACTGTCCGTCGGGCCCCAGCTCCCAGCACCGGGTGGACGGGTCCAGCGCGGACTCGAACAGGTCGTCCAGATATGAGGTCAGCCTGGGATCCTTCACCTGAACCAGCGCCTCGACGCGGCGGTCGAGGTTGCGGTGCATCATGTCCGCGCTGCCGATCCAAAACTCGTTGATGCGATTGAAATGCATGATGCGGGAATGCTCGAGGAAGCGGCCGAGAATCGAGCGCACCGCGATGTTCTCCGAGAATCCTTCGGCGCCGGGGCGCAGCGCGCAGATGCCGCGCACCACCACCTCCACCCGCACGTCCGCCATCGACGCGCGGTAGAGCGCGTCGATGACCTGCTCGTCGACGAGCGCATTCATCTTGAGCCGGATCCGGCCGCCGCCGTGTTCGCGGTGGGCGGCGATCTCGCGCTCGACGCGTTCGATGATGCCGGTGCGAATCCCGTGCGGGGCGACCAGAAGGTTGCGGTAGGAGACCTTGCGCGAGTAGCCGGTAAGCGAATTGAACAGGTCGGTCAGATCGGCCCCGATCTCGGGAGAGGCTGTCAGCAGACCGACGTCTTCGTACAGTCGCGCCGTCTTTCCGTTGTAGTTGCCGGTTCCGATGTGGCAGTAGCGCCGGATCGCCGAGCCCTCGCGCCGGACCACCAGGCAGGTCTTGCAGTGCGTCTTGAGCCCGACGTACCCGTATACGACGTGCACGCCCGCCTGCTCCAGCGTTCGCGCCCAGCGGATGTTGGCCTGCTCGTCGAAGCGCGCCTTGATCTCCACGAGCGCCACCACTTGCTTGCCGGCCTCCGCGGCGGCGATGAGCGCCCGAACGATCGGCGAATCGCCGGATGTGCGGTACAGAGTCTGCTTGATCGCCAGCACATTCGGATCGGCGGCGGCCTGCTCGATGAATCGCTGCACGCTGGTGGAGAACGACTCATACGGATGATGAAGCAGCACATCGCCTTCGCGCAGCGTTGCGAAGATGCTCCTGGGCGTCTCGCGGTCGACGAATGCGGGACTGGTGGCCGGGACGAATGCCGGGTCTTTCAGCGCCGGCCGGTCGACGCTGTAGACCTGCCACAACGACGAAAGGTCGAGTAGGCCCGGCACCTCGATGACGTCACCCGGGTTCACGTCGAGTTCGCGCAGCAGCAGTTCCAGCATGCTCTCGGTCATGTCGTTGGCGACCTCGAGTCGCACCGGCGACCCGAACCGCCTGCGCGCCAATTCCCGTTCCAGCGCTTGCAACAGGTCTTCGTCGCGGTCCTCTTCGACCTCGTAGTCCGCGTTGCGGGTGATGCGGAAGGCATGATGCTGGACGATCTCCATGCCAGGGAACAGCACCGGCAGGAAGGCCGCGATCAGCTCTTCCATTGGCAGGTAGCGAATTATGGTGGGGCCTTCGCCGTCATCGGTCTCGCGCGCGCCCAGTTCGACGAAGCGATCGACGTTGTTGGGCACCTTCACTCGCGCGAAGTGCTGGCCGCCGTCCTCGGGCTGGCGCACCATGACCGCCAGGTTCAGGCTCAGGCCACTGACGAACGGGAAGGGGTGAGCGGGATCGACGGCGAGCGGCGTGAGAACGGGAAAGACTTGTTCGTGGAAATAGGTGGACAGTTCATCGCGCTCGCTCTGATCCAAATCGGCCCACGTGACTATATGTATGCCTTCCTCGGCGAGCGCCGGTCGCACCGAATCGAGAAACACCCGCGCGTGCCGGGTCGCGATCCGCTGCGTCTGCTCACCGATCAGGGCCAGTTGCTCGCGCGGCGTCAGGCCGTCGGCGGAGCGCACCGACAGCCCCATCTCGTCGCGGCGCTTCAGGCCGGCGACCCGGACCATGTAGAACTCGTCGAGGTTGGAGGCGAAGATCGCCAGAAACTTGGCCCGCTCCAACAATGGCAACGAGCTGTCGGCGGCCAGCGCCAGCACGCGGGCGTTGAAGTCCAGCCAGCTCAGCTCCCGGTTGAGATAGCGGTCCTCCGGCAGGTCGGTCAGCGCGGAGGGCGTCGCGGCGGGCGGCGCTGCCACGGCCGAGTCGCCTTGATGCCACAAGTTCTCTTCGGGGCGCGCCTCAGCTTCGGTTTCGGTCACCCTGCGATCATTGCTCATCACTCGCCGATGCTGCTAGCGCTCGGCGGACATCCATTCGCCGTTGGGCCGACGTTCACCGCGTGGACAGGTACGCCGCGTCGCCGGTCGAGTCAGTGCTGGGCGAGCGCACGGGCGGTGGCCGCGCCCACCCCCAGCCGGCGTGCGGTGGCGAGGTCGTCGGGAGTGTCGACGTCGCAGCGCAGGCCCGGCCACGCACCGGTCAGCTCGATAGCACCCGAACGCCGGTGTCGCGCCGACGAATCGGAACCGAACTGCGGATCGAGCGGTGCGCCGAAGGCGAAGAGGGCCGCGGTTCCCGTGGCCAGCCGGTCGGCGACGAAGCTGCGCCGGTGATGACGCGCGGCGGCGATCGCCTCGGCCAGCTCCTGCGTCTGAAGCGCCGGCAAATCCCCCTGCAACGCAACGACATTCGGGAAAAAACCGCCGACGGCCCGTTCGGCGGTGGCGATGGCGTTGTTGAGCGGGTCGCCGTGCCCCTCGGGCGTCGGGTCGGCCAGCACCTCGGCGCCCAGCTCGGTCGCCGCGGCGGCCGCGGCCTCATCGGGCGTGATGACGGTGATCGAGCCCAACGATGCCACCCGGCCCGCGGCGGTCAGGGTGTCGATCAGCATGGCCAGCACCACGCTCTCCCGGGTGCGCGCCGAGAACACCGGGGCCAGCCTCGTCTTGGCCGCGGCCAAGCGTTTGACGGCGACGATCAGGGCGACGTCTCTGCCCGCTTCGTCGGCTCGTGTGCCGCTCATGAGATCTCATCCTGCCAGCGACCGGTGAACGCGGACGCGCTAGCTCGCGTGACGGCCGCTGATCTAGGGTGTATCGGCTGCAACACGCGGAGACGACAGACGGGGGTGGTGGATGGCCAGCTCGAAGGGCGCCATCGCGGTCATGGGTGCCGGGGCGTGGGGCACCGCGCTGGCCAAGGTGCTCGTCGAGGCCGGCGAACCCGACGTGGAGGTCATGTTGTGGGCCCGTCGATCCGAGGTCGCCGACCGGATCAACGCCACCCGCTCCAACCCCGACTATCTGCCCGGCGCGATACTGCCGGCGAACGTCCGCGCCACCACCGATGCGGCGGAGGCGCTGGGCTTTGCCTCGACGGTGCTGTTGGCGGTCCCCGCGCAGACGATGCGCGCCAACCTCGAAGGGTGGGCACCGCTGATAGCCGACGGCGCCACCCTGGTCAGCCTGGCCAAGGGCATCGAGCTGGGCACGCTGATGCGGATGAGCCAGGTCATCGTTTCGGTGACGGGTGTCGATCCGGCTCAGGTCGCGGTGGTCTCGGGGCCCAACCTGGCCAGCGAGATCGCCGAATGCCAGCCCGCCGCCACCGTCGTCGCGTGCAGCGACTCCGGGCGCGCGGTCGCCCTGCAGCGCATGCTGAACACCGGATATCTCCGGCCGTACACCAACAGCGATGTCGTCGGCACCGAGATCGGCGGGGCGTGCAAGAACGTCATCGCGCTCGCGTGCGGCATGGCGGCCGGCGTCGGGCTTGGCGAAAACACCGCGGCGGCGATCATCACCCGCGGTCTGGCCGAGATCATGCGGCTGGGCATTGCGCTCGGCGCCAAGGGCGCCACGCTGGCCGGGCTGGCCGGCGTCGGTGACCTGGTCGCGACGTGCACGTCGCCGTATTCGCGGAACCGATCGTTCGGCGAGCGCCTGGGTCGCGGCGGGACGATGGAATCGGCGATGCGGGCAGGGGAAGGGCACGTCGTCGAAGGCGTGACGTCCAGCGAGTCGGTGCTGGCGCTCGCGTCCAGTTACGACGTCGAGATGCCGCTCACCGACGCCGTGCACCGCGTCTGTCACAAGGGGCTGTCGGTGGACGAGGCGATGGCCCTGCTGCTGGGACGCAGGACCAAGCCCGAGTGACCGCGCCGCGACCGAAACCCCAGCTAGTGGCCCGCCGCCCGGCCCGCGGGCCGCGCAACCGGTAGCCTCTCCAGGTTGTGAGTGCCAGCGGAAGCCGCGTGCGCGTCGCCGTCGTCTTCGGTGGGCGCAGCAACGAGCACGCCATTTCGTGCGTGTCTGCGGGCAGCATCCTGCGCAATCTCGACCCCGAGCGGTTCGAGGTGGTCCCGATCGGCATCACTCCGCAAGGGTCGTGGGTGCTCACCGACGGGGACCCCGACGCGCTGGCCATCAGCGACCGGCGGCTGCCCGAGGTGACCGCGCAGTCGGGAACCGAACTGGCCCTGCCGGCGGACCCGCGGCGCGGCGGCCAACTGGTCTCCCTCTCGTCCGGGGCCGGCGAGGTCCTGGCGTCCGTCGACGTGGTGTTCCCGGTGCTGCACGGTCCGTACGGAGAAGACGGCACGATCCAGGGTCTGCTGGAGTTGGCGGGCGTGCCCTATGTCGGCGCCGGCGTGCTGGCCAGCGCGGCGGGCATGGACAAGGAGTTCACCAAGAAGCTGTTCGTCGCCGAAGGGCTTCCGGTCGGCCCGTACGCGGTGCTGCGCCCGTCCCGGTCGACCCTGCGACCCGTCGAGTGCGAGCGGCTGGGTCTGCCGGTGTTCGTCAAACCCGCCCGTGGTGGCTCCTCGATCGGCGTCACCCGGGTGGCGCGCTGGGACGACCTGGATGCCGCCGTCGCGGTCGCGCGTCGCCACGACCCGAAAGTGATCGTGGAGGCGGCGATCGTCGGCCGCGAGCTGGAGTGCGGCGTGCTCGAAATGCCTGACGGCACAATAGAAGCCAGCACGTTGGGTGAGATCCGGGTGGCCGGGGTACGCGGACGCGAGGATTCGTTCTACGACTTCGCCACCAAATATCTGGACGACGCAGCGGAATTGGACGTCCCGGCCAAGGTTGACGACGACATCGCCGACACCATCCGGCATTTGGCGATCCGGGCGTTCAACGCCATCGACTGTCAGGGTTTGGCCCGGGTCGACTTCTTCCTCACCGACGACGGGCCGGTGCTCAACGAAATCAACACGATGCCCGGGTTCACCACGATTTCGATGTACCCGAGGATGTGGGCGGCCAGCGGAGTGGACTATCCGACGCTGCTGGCGACCATGGTCGAGACGGCGTTGGCCCGCGGTGTGGGCCTGCGTTAACTAGCCGGGGTCCCCGGGTTGATCGGGACCGCCGCGATGGTGCGGTCGACCACCTCGGAGAGTTGCTGGATCGGCGTCGGGCCGGATCCCGAGGGCAGCGTGAGCGCCACATAGACCGGCCGATCCACGGTGTACCAGGTGGACCTGCCCGCATCACTGGCGGATTGCTGTTCGGGGCGCACGGCGAACCACTGCACGCGGTCGACGACCTGAATCGGAGATCCCACGACGAATTCCGCGGGACGGTCGAGTCCGCAGCGCAGCACGACGGGCTCGCCGTCCGGGCCGGCCCGCCATGCGGCGGCGCCGTGGGGCGCCGGTTGGGCGATGGGCGCGCGTTGATAATCGCCGAGCCGCTGCGGAAGCGCCCCGGCCAACGCCCGGCATGCGGGGCTGTCGGCCTGCGGCGCCGGTGCGGCGGGTACGGCGACCGGTTGCGGCGGCGCCTCACGATTCGCCGCGATCACCAGGATCACGCCGATCGCCACGACGGCCACCGCGACCGCGGCGATGATCATCGCGGCGGGCGGACCGGTGTCGGCGGCGGGGCGGGTATCGGGGTCGGTCGTCACCGCCGCGCACCTCCTATCTCTGGCACAGCGGTGCAGGGTTCTACACTGGCGCGGGCCGCTCGCGCGGGCAGTAGACCAACTTACCGCAGGTCGGCGACCCGACAGAGGCCCACGCGGGGGACCCAAGCGCCGGAGGAGGTGGCGTGCGCGACGACGCATCGGAACCCACACTGCAGCAGCTCGGGGAGTTCGCCGTCATCGATCGTTTGGTGCGTGGCCGTCGGCAGCCGGCGGCGGTGGCGGTCGGGCCGGGTGACGATGCGGCGGTGGTGCAAGCCAGGGACGGGCGCATCGCGGTGTCGACCGACATGCTGGTACAGGACCGGCACTTTCGGCTGGACTGGTCGACCCCCCGCGACGTCGGCCGCAAGGCGATCGCCCAGAACGCCGCGGACATCGAGGCGATGGGGGCCCGGCCGACGGCCTTCGTGGTCGCGTTCGGCGCGCCCGGTGACACTCCGGCGGCCGACGTCGACGGGCTGGTCGGCGGCATGTGGGACGAGGCGCAGCGCATCGGCGCGGGCATCGCCGGCGGCGACCTCGTCAGCTGCCCGCAATGGGTGATCTCCGTGACGGTGCTGGGTGACCTCGACGGCCGCGCACCGGTGCTGCGGTCGGGTGCGACAGCGGGCTCGGTGATCGCGGTCGCCGGTGAACTCGGCCGCTCGGCGGCCGGGCTTTCGTTGTTCGGCAAGGGGATCGAGGGGTTCGATTCGCTGCGCCGCCGGCACCTGGTTCCCCAGCCGCCCTACGGCCAGGGCGTAGCGGCGGCCGCTGGGGGAGCGCAAGCGATGATCGACGTCTCCGACGGCCTGATCGCCGACCTGCGGCACGTCGCCGAGGCATCGGCGGTAGCGATGGATGTGTCCACGGCGGCGCTCACCGCCGACCACGACGCACTGACCGCTGCGGCCGCCGCCGCGGGCGCCGACCCATGGTCGTGGGTGCTCGGCGGTGGTGAAGACCACGCCCTGGTGGCATGTTTCGCCGGTCCCGCGCCCGCCGGATGGCGGATCATCGGACGGGTTCTCGAGGGAAAGGCCGAAGTCCTTGTCGACGGGCACGAGTGGACCGGCTACGCCGGCTGGCAGTCGTATGACCGTTAGGGTGGCGCGATGAGCCTTGATGCTTCGAAAGGACCGGCGACGACGGCGCGGCCGTTGAGCGAACTCGTCGAGCCGGGGTGGGCGAGGGCGCTGCAGCCGGTGGCCGATCAGGTCGCCGCGATGGGCCAATTCCTGCGGGCCGAGATCGCGTCCGGGCGCAGGTACCTGCCGGCGGGGCCGAACGTGTTGCGCGCGTTCACTTTTCCGTTCGACGGCGTCCGGGTGCTGATCGTCGGGCAAGACCCTTACCCCACGCCGGGCCACGCGGTGGGCCTGAGCTTTTCGGTGGCCCCCGACGTGCGCCCGCTGCCGCGCAGCCTGGCCAACATCTTCGACGAGTACGCCGCCGACCTCGGGCATCCGCAGCCCTCGTGTGGCGACCTGACGCCGTGGGCCGAGCGCGGGGTGATGTTGCTGAACAGGGTGCTCACCGTGCGCCCGAGTAATCCGGCCTCGCACCGGGGTAAGGGCTGGGAGGCGGTGACCGAGTGCGCGATCCGTGCGCTGTCGGCGCGCTCACAGCCGATGGTGGCGATCCTCTGGGGCCGCGACGCGTCGACGCTCAAACCGATGCTGGCAGAGGGCAATTGCGTGGCGATCGAGTCGCCGCACCCGTCGCCGCTGTCGGCATCCCGGGGGTTCTTCGGATCGCGTCCGTTCAGCCGCGCCAACGAACTGCTCACGGGCATGGGCGCCGATCCCATCGATTGGCGGCTACCGTGACCGAGATGCGGGCTTTGCGGGCGCACCACCGGGGCGGCCCGGAGCAACTGGTGGTCGAGCGGGCGCCGGTGCCGGTCCCGGCCGCGGGCGAAGTCTTGCTGACCGTCCACGCCGCCGCCATCACGTTCGACGAGTTGACGTGGGAGGAGACCTGGACCCGCGACGGGGTGAGCCGGACGCCGGTGATCCCGTCGCATGAGGTGTCGGGCGTCGTCGCCGAGGTGGCCCCGGGTGTGACGGACTTCGCGCCCGGCGACGAGGTGTACGGGCTGATCCAGTTCGACCGGGACGGCGCGGCGGCCGAATTCGTCTGCGTCGCCGCGGGGGACCTGGCCGCCAAGCCGTCGACCGTGTCGCACGCCGCCGCCGCCGCGCTGCCGCTGGCCGGCCTCACCGCCCTGCAGGCCCTGGTGGACCACGCCGGCGTGCGGCCGGATGAGGCCGTGCTGGTGCACGGCGGCGTGGGCGGGGTGGGCGCCCTGACGGTTCAGCTGGCCGCGATGCTGGGCGCGCGGGTCACCGCGACGGTGCGCAGCGATGCCGGTGACCTCGTCCGGGGATTCGGTGCCGTCCGGGTGATCGACGTCCGCACCGAGACATTCGAAGACGCCGTCTACGACGTCGTGATCGACACCGTCGGCGGTGAGACGTTGGAGCGATCGTTTCCGGTGCTCCGCCCGGGTGGGCGGCTGGTCACCCTGTCGGCGC
>NZ_LZKH01000073.1:0-749 GCF_001672745.1 Mycobacterium sp. E1386 | reverse complement strand
GCAACTTCAACTTGTCGGGCTAGGGGAAGAAAGCTGATGTGGAACAACACTGTTCGCCCCTTGCTGGGTCTGGCCACGTCGGCGTAGGCGTTGAGCACCTGTGGGGCCACCGAGAGTTCGTGCCTCAGGGAGGTCAGGCTCGGGTCGATCTTGGTCAACAGCGCGTCCAGATCGGCCAGGGTGTGGCCGAGTTTGTCACCGCGGCCGCTGAACGCTTGCGCGAGAGCGCCAAGGGTCTCATTGAGCTTTTCCGGTTCGATCTGCGACAACACCGACACCAATTGCTCGAACACGGTGTCGATTTCGACGGTGACATGCTCAGAGTCAAGGATTTGGCCCGCCTTCAGCGACTGGGGGGAGGGATCGGGCGGTGGGATGAGTTGCACGAATTTCGACCCGAAGACGGTCGTTGATTCGATGTCGACGCCGGTATTGGCGGGAATCAGATTCAGCCAGGAGGGATTGATCGCCAGGTGAATCGCGGCCCGGCCGTCGGGCAGGTTGTCGATCGAGGAGACCTTGCCCACTTGTGCACCATGCAGCTTCACCTTGGCGTCCGGGTTCATCACCAGTCCCGCCCGGGGCGATAGCACCGTGACCGGCACCGATTCGATGGCACCGCCTTCGAACAACACGATGGTGGCAGCGACGATCGCGCCGATCACACCGACGGTGGCCAGACCCAGCAAGGGGCGAACAGTGTTGTTCCACATCAGCTTTCTTCCCCTAGCCCGACAAGTTGAAGTTGC
>NZ_LZKH01000072.1:0-20192 GCF_001672745.1 Mycobacterium sp. E1386 | reverse complement strand
CGCTACCTGGACACCGGGGCGATGTACCGCATGGTGACACTGGCGGTGCTGCGCGCGGGCATCGATCCGGCGGACGCCGAAGCCGTCGGGCGGATCGGGTCGACGGCACAGCTGTCGGTGGACGGCGATCGCTACTTCCTTGCCGGAGAGGATGTTTCGGTCGAGATCCGCGGTGACGAGGTGACCCGCGCGGTGTCGGCGGTGTCGTCGGTTCCGGCCGTGCGCGCCCGCCTCGTCGGGCTGCAACGCGAAATGGCCGGGCGGAATGGAAGCGTCGTCGTCGAGGGACGCGACATCGGAACCGTCGTCCTGCCCGACGCGCCCGTGAAGATCTTTCTGACCGCGTCCGCCGAAACCCGCGCGCGGCGCCGCAACGATCAGAACGTCGCGGCCGGGCTGGCCGGCGACTACGACGCGGTGCTGGCCGACGTCCGTCGGCGTGATCATCTAGATTCCACCCGGGCGGTGTCGCCGCTGCGCGCCGCGCCCGACGCGGTGGTCGTCGACACCAGCGAGATGACCGAGGCGCAGGTGATCGACCACCTGCTGGAGCTGGTCCAGCAGCGAAGCGGGGCCGTACGGTGACGTCCGACGGCACCTGGACCGACGAAAGCGATTGGGAATCGGTCGAATCCGGGCTCGAAGAGCTGGCCGAGGCCGGTCCCGCGCCCGTGGTGGCGGTGGTAGGCCGGCCCAACGTCGGCAAGTCGACACTGGTCAACCGGATCCTGGGCCGGCGCGAGGCGGTGGTGCAGGACATTCCCGGGGTGACCCGCGACCGGGTGTCCTACGACGCGCTCTGGACGGGCCGCCGGTTCGTCGTGCAGGACACCGGCGGATGGGAGCCCGATGCCAAGGGTCTGCAGCAGTTGGTGGCCGAACAGGCGTCGGTGGCCATGCGGACCGCCGATGCGGTGATCCTGGTGGTCGACGCCACGGTCGGGGCCACCGCGGCCGACGAGGCCGCCGCCCGCATCCTGCTGCGTTCGGGCAAGCCAGTCTTCTTGGCGGCCAACAAGGTTGACAGCGAGAAGGGCGAGGCGGACGCGGCGGCGTTGTGGTCGCTGGGCCTCGGCGAGCCGCACGCCGTCAGCGCGATCCACGGCCGCGGCGTCGCCGACCTGCTCGACCAGGTGCTGGCCGCGCTGCCGGAGGTGTCGGAGGCGGCGCCCGCACCGGGTGGCCCTCGACGCGTCGCGCTGGTCGGCAAACCCAACGTGGGGAAGAGCTCGCTGCTGAACAAGCTGGCCGGGGACGAGCGCTCGGTGGTGCACGACGTCGCCGGGACGACCGTGGACCCGGTGGACTCGCTGATCGAACTGGGCGGCAAGGTGTGGCGGTTCGTCGACACCGCGGGCCTGCGGCGCAAGGTCGGCCAGGCCAGCGGGCACGAGTTCTACGCCTCGGTGCGCACCCACTCGGCGATCGACTCGGCCGAGGTGGTGGTGGTGCTGATCGACGCTTCGCAGCCGCTGACCGAGCAGGACCAGCGGGTGCTCTCCATGGTGATCGAGGCCGGCCGCGCCCTGGTGTTGGCCTTCAACAAGTGGGATCTGGTGGACGAGGACCGGCGCGAGCTGCTGGAGCGCGAGATCGACCGCGAGCTGGTGCAGCTGCGCTGGGCGCAGCGGGTCAACATCTCCGCCAGGACGGGCCGCGCGGTGCAGAAGCTGGTGCCCGCGATGGAGACCGCGTTGGCATCGTGGGATATGCGCATCCCGACGGGCCCGTTGAATGCGTGGCTCAAGGAGGTGGTGGCGGCCACGCCGCCGCCCGTGCGCGGGGGCAAGCAGCCGCGCATCCTGTTCGCCACCCAGGCCACCGCCCGCCCCCCGACGTTCGTGCTCTTCACCACGGGGTTCCTGGAGGCCGGCTACCGGCGCTTCCTGGAGCGGCGGCTGCGCGAGGCATTCGGCTTCGAGGGCAGCCCGATCCGGATCAACGTGCGGGTGCGCGAAAAGCGGGGAGCCAAGCGGCGCTGAGCTCTGGCTCTTTGGGCGGCCTTCCCGGACCAATCGGGGATTCCCGAATTCGATAACACCGGCGATATCAATTCCATCGCTGTCCCACGATACGGGGTGTGAAAGCTACATCACAGGAATATTGCGTTGACTTTGCCTTCGGCCGGTCCGTATTTTTCTTGTATAGCGGGTTAGTAGACCCGCAATGCGGGATTCGGAGGAATCGTGAACGTCGAACAGGAAGCGCCCACCGCCGCGCGCTTCAGCGTCGAAGGCAAGTCGATCCTGGTCACCGGGGCCACCGGCGCGTTGGGCAGCGTCGCGGCCCGGGCACTGGCCGGCGCCGGGGCCCGGCTGACGCTGACCGGCGGCAACGCCGCAAAACTGGACAACCTCGATATCGACAATGCCGCGGTGGTTGCCCGCCGCCCCGACACCCCGGCCGACGCCCGCGCCATGGTGGAGGCGGCGCTCGCCCGGCACGGCCGGCTCGATGGCGTCCTGGTGGCCTTGGGCATGAACCACGTCGCGCCCATCACCGAGATGGCCGTCGAGGATTTCGACAAGGTGATGGATGCCAACGCGCGGGGCGCCTGGCTGATCTGCCAGGCGGCCGGACGCGCGCTGCTCGAACAGGGAACGGGCGGCAGCGTCGTGCTCGTCTCGTCGGTGCGGGGCTCCCTCGGCCACCCCGCCGGCTACAGCGCCTACTGCCCGTCCAAGGGCGCCACCGACCTGCTTGCCAAAAGCCTGGCGGCCGAGTGGGGCGCCGCGGGCATTCGGGTGAACGCGCTCGCCCCAACGGTTTTCCGTTCGGAGCTCACGGAATGGATGTATGCCGACGACGAGAAGGGCCGCGCCACGCGCGAAGCGATGTTCGCCCGAATCCCGTTGCGCCGCTTCGCCGAACCCGAAGACTTCGTCGGCGCGCTGATCTACTTGCTCAGCGACGCGTCGAGCTTCTACACCGGCCAGGTGATGTACCTGGACGGCGGATACACGGCCTGCTGAAAGGAACCGCGATGAGCATGAACTGGCCGCTCGGCGAGGCCGAGTCGAAGCTGGAGTTCTACGACCTGTCGCACCCGTGGGGACACGGGGCACCGGCCTGGCCGTACTTCGAGGACGTCAAGATCGAGCGCCTGCACAACATGGCCAGGAGCCGGGTGCTGACCCAAAAGGTCACCACCGTAATGCATTCCGGCACGCACATCGACGCGCCCGCACACGTCGTGGAGGGCACGCCATTCCTGCACGAGATCCCGCTGAGCGCCTTCTTCGGCACCGGCGTCGTGGTGTCGATTCCCAAGGGGAAGTGGGGCGTGGTCACCGCGGAGGACCTGGAGAACGCCACGCCGGAGATCCGGCCCGGCGACATCGTCATCGTCAACACCGGTTGGCATCACAAGTACGCCGACAGCGCCGAGTACTACGCCTACTCGCCCGGCTTCTATAAGGACGCCGGCGAATGGTTCGCGGCCAAGGGCGTCAAGGCCGTCGGCACCGACACCCAGGCGCTGGATCATCCGCTCGCCACCTCGATCGGCCCGCACGGCCCCGCCGAACACACCGGCGGTCTATTGCCTTGGGCGGTAAAGGAATACGAGGAGCAGACCCGTCGCCGGGTGCTCGACGATTTTCCCGAGTGGGAGCCATGCCACCGCGCGATCCTGTCTCAGGGGATCTACGGCTTTGAGAACGTCGGCGGCGACCTGGACAAGGTCACGGGCAAGCGCGTCACCTTCGCGGCGTTTCCGTGGCGCTGGGTGGGCGGCGACGGCTGCATCGTGCGGCTGGTGGCGATCGTCGACCCCACCGGCAGCTACCGGATCGAGACGGGGGAGGCGGCGTGAGTTCCGACGGCGCCGGCATTCAGGTCATCGCCCGCGCGGCCGAGATGCTGCGGCTGCTGCAGGCGCACCCGGGCGGGCTCAGCCAGGCCGAGATCGGCGACCGGCTCGGGATGGCGCGCTCCACGGTCAGCCGGATCCTCAACGCGCTGGAGGACGAAGGCCTGGTCGCCACACGCGGGGGCCGCGCCGGGTACCGGCTGGGGCCGGAGATCGCGCGCATGGCCACCACCGTGCGCCTCGGCGTCGTGATGGACGTGCACCCGTTCATGGAGGAGTTGTCACGGGAGCTGGGGGAGACCGTCGACCTATCGATCCTGGACGGGGACCGCGCGACGTTCGTCGACCAGGTGGTCTCGCCGCACCGGTTGCGCGCGATCAGCGCCGTGGGCGAGTCGTTTCCCTTGCACTGCTGCGCCAACGGCAAGGCCCTGCTGGCCGGCCTGCCGCCCGAGCAGTTGCCGAGCCGGCTGGCGCCGCTCACCCCGAACACCATCACCAGCCCGGCGGCGCTGCGCAAGGAGCTCGAGCGCGTTCGCGCCGAGGGCGTCGCCTACGACCGCGAGGAGCAGACCGAGGGCGTCTGCGCTGTCGGCGCGGCGCTCAAGGGCGTGACCGGGCACGCGGTCGCGGTCAGCGTGCCCGTGCCGGCGCAGCGGTTCTATGGCAGGGAGGCCGAACTCGCCCGGGCCTTGCTGAACTGGGTCGACGAGGTCGCCGCCCGGTTGGGGAAGGTCGATTAGCGGAGTGGCGGGTCGTCTGCGGTAGGCTTTCGACCTGCTGCCGCCGATGCGGGCGGCATCCGGGCTGTGGCGCAGTTTGGTAGCGCACTTGACTGGGGGTCAAGTGGTCGCAGGTTCAAATCCTGTCAGCCCGACGCAGATCAGAGCTTGTTTTAGCCTGGATGAATAGCTTGTCCTGGACGGTTTGACGCCAAAAGTGACGCCAACGAGCGAATAGAATGCGCGTATGGCGACAGGGGTGGCCAACCGTCAGCGGAGTTATCCGCTCCTAAGTTGATCATCGATTCTGAAGCCAGCGTCCGGGCCGTCTAGTCGATGATTCGTCATGTTGCGGCATTCTCCGTATAGCTGGAGCTTCCCTCTGCCACTGGCGGGGTCCTGCGTCATGACCGCGACGACCCCATCCTTATTCAGAACACGACCGTATGAATGCCAATCGGGTGGGGGGCCGTCGTTCCATCCGTGGGCCACCATCGTCGCAGCGATTCGCTGAAAGAATGTATTCGGGTCGGCGGTGGATGGTGGGCCGTCAGTCTGGCCGTTTGGCAGGGTGAAACTCATTGATACGACGCCTCTGTAGGGCGGATCGCCTTGGTCATTGCAGGACGAGTAGTCGAAACGTCCTGCGGGATCTTGTAGTTGAGCGTATTGGGCAATTTGCTTGGCGGGCTCGATGACTTGGTCACGTGTCTGTTGATCGGACAGCGGGTTGGCTGGATGGTCAATGTCCTGGCGATGTGGATTCACGAAAGAACACCCTCCCAATGCGAGTAGCGCCAATGCCTGCAACAAGACCCGTAGTCCCCACCAGGGCGCGTCGCGGTCGTCATCGCGGTCGGTAGCCGAGGTATTGGTGGTCATTTTGGATCGTGGTGCGCGGACGGTCGTGTTCTGGATCGATGTAGGCCGGTATACCCGGTATCCGGAATGGCCCGATGTGGGGCTGGCGTCGACCATCGGCAATTAACCCATCCTGTTGTAGCTGGCCGGAGTGGCCGCTTGCGATATCGGTGAGGCTGCGCAGCGACTCGCTGCCCATGTCGTAGTAGTGGGAATGGTCGTGGCGGTTGATGTCTTGAGAGCCCATGACTTCGGCATGAAAGCGGATCGAGCCGTAGCCCTCGCCCGCCGGGTCTCGGCCCAGACCGGCATCTAACGGTATGGGTATGCCGTGATCGTTGAGCTTTTGTTTGAGCCACTGTTCTGGCATGCCGCTGCCTTCACCGATCCAACTGACCGGGTCGGTGGACGCTGCTCCGACGTAGACATGTCCTCCGTCGAGATGGAAGTCGGCGGCGCTGTGGGCCAGATCGGTTCCGGGGCAACCGAGTAGTACCGCGTCGTTGGCGTGCATGCTGCTGTGAGCGAAGGCGTCTGCGACTGTGGTTGAGCCGTAGGAATGTCCGATTACGGTGATGTGCTCGGGCGTCAGGCTGTTGTGGGTGACCCAGAGGCCGTTGACATCGGCGGCGAGCAGGTCCCCGCCTGACCTGGCGAGGCCGGGTGTGCTGACGCCTTGGATATCGCCGAAGCCGTGCGGTGCTTCGTACCCCATCCAGGCGATCACGGAGGTGTAGTGATGGCTGGGATCGGCTGCCAGGGACTGGTCGTAGAGGTTGATGGCGTCATCGTGGCCAGACATCCATCCCTGATACACACTGCTGCCGGTACCGGGCACGATGACGGCGGTGTTGCGGGCGTAGTCGGGATTGCCGATGGCAATTGCTGCCTTGCCCCAGCCGTTGAAGGCTTCGGGGTCGTAGGCCCACAGCATCACCGGTCTTGAGCCGTCGGTGTTGTGTGCCCGGTCGTATTCGAGACCGTCGCGGGTTTTCACGGCGTTGCGGTACCGAGTTACGTCGGTGGCTGTGAGCCCATATTTACCGGGATTGGTGAAGAGGTCGTTGTCGAGGTTGCCGCGTGCGTCCCGGGTAAGGTTGTCCGGTGACAGACCGTGCTGCCGGGCGGCGGCCTCGACCCGGTTGATGTCATCGTTCATGACCGCCTGGTTGACCGCATCGCGGGGGATAGCGTCGATTCCGTTGAGGTTGCCGAGTTCTTTCGGGTGTTGCGCGATCAGCTGGTCTCTTTGCTCTTGGCTAAGCGAGTTCCACCACTTCTTGACGTCTTCGGGGTTGGTGGTCGGCGGGGGGATTTGGATTTGTTCGGGTTCGCCCTGCGCGTCCACCGGTGCGAGAGGCTTGGGGTCAAAGCCTTCGGCATGCAAATTGCCCAGTGACTTCTGCAACGTCGTCGAGTAGCCGTTACGTATGGAGTTGAGCTGATGGAGAGCATTCCGGGTGTCATCGACGGCGTCGGCTTTGGCGTCATTGATCAACGATTGGAGTTCACTCCTGGACTTCGCGTCGAGCGCGGGATCTTGGAGGTCCTGGGTCGCCGCGCCGATGATCTTGTCGAGCAGCTGTAACTGACGTTCCAACGCGGCGATTTCGGCGGCACCGCCCTTTTGCGCCTCGGCCAACGCGGCGGCGATATTTTCCAAGTCAGCGCCGATCTTCGGCAACTGCTCAGACTGCGCGCCGAGCGATTTGATCGTGCGCTGCACTTCATCGGAGCGGTTGATTGGGCTTGGGCTGCCGTCTTGGTGGTTCCAGGCAGCGTTGAAGCGTTGCTGGGCCTGAGCGAATGCATGCTCGGCCTCGGCGGTAGAGCGTCCAGCGCCGTGGAAGGCTTCGGCCAGACGCTCAATCTGGGCCGGGCTACCAGCCTGCAGAGTCCGGTTGACCTCCCACGGATCACCGCCGGCCCCCGCAACCAGCTCGGCGATGGTGAGATACTTCAGCTGCATCGAGTCGTCCGATACTTGGCGTCTCGGTCACCCACATCGCTGGACATTACTAGGGCTCTTGCTTAAAAGGGCTCGGTCGAGCGAGGTCGCACCCGTCCAGTTGCCACCATGACCGCTCGTCTAGTAATTGATCGATCAGCTGGGTACTCGGGGTATGGCAATTCAATTCCCGGGCTACGAACCACGCGCGTGCTACTAGCCGAAGCTCACCATCGATACCCCAAGGTCGCGCATACGCGAAGCCTATGTCTAGGACCCGATGGCAGTAGGATCGTCGGGCCGTCGCGGTTGCTGTCCTCCCTCGCCGGAGCTGGGCGCCATCACATGCGCCATACGTTTCGCTTCTACCCGGTCCGTCAGTTCCTTGAGAAAGGAATAGACCCCCTGCAAGGGAAAACGGAAAGGTTCATCCGTGGTCTTGCGCAGGACGGCGCAGGCGAGGCTGTCCCGGATGCCCGGATTGGCGCCGACGAACTCGGCGGTGATTTGGCCGGGGATTATCGGCATCATCATGGTCTCGCTCGACAGGACGGCTAGCAGGATCTCATAGCCGTTCGCGGTGGCCAGGTCGTGGAAGAACCCTGGCTGGATGTTGTAGAAGCCGTGGTCGATCCATCCCAGGCATGGTGTCCAGTGGATCATCACGCCGCCTGGGGCGGTGTGATCATGAATCGCCTTGTAGCAATTGGCCTGATTGAAGACGTGCTCGCTCGTGCCGTTGTTGATGCAGACGTCGAACCGTGTCCCAAGGTCGAAGGGCAGGTTGAGATCCTGCTGCAGACGGTAGTCGTTGGGCGGGAGCAGATCGATGGCGTTGTAGCTGCGGAAGTCGAACAGGGCTCGGTAGATGCGTTTGGCGTCGGCATAGATCTGCGGCATACCGTCGGGCGCCGGCTCGGCGAGCAACGCGTCGCGCCGTGGCCCTTCTTCGAGAAGGATCGGGATCGCCTGCGCCACATCGATCATGGTCTCGGCCTCGCCGAATTCAAGGATGCGGCCTTGCTGAGGAAGCAGGCCGCGGCGCGACGCCTCCAGGAGGAAGCTGAGCTCGGTATTGGTAATTGCCATCACAAAGTCGGGCTCGGAACACGGCGACGCATGCTGGCTATCCTATGGCGCCTCGCCCGGCGGAGAATAGCCTCGGCTCCGGCCGCCAATACGCCGGGACGAACCGCTGCGCTGAGGCGCCCTGTCCCGCAAGCTGTTCGGACGCATCGCGGGCCACCCCCTGGCGATAACCGAAAAGGTTGTCGTGCGACGCGCTCACCGGCGCAGGATGATGACTGTCATGGACGCTGAACTGCAACGCTGGCTGGCGGCCGGCGAGTACTTCGACTACCTCGGCTTCGACATCTTCTACCGCATCGAGGGCAGCGGACCGCCGCTGCTGCTGATCCACGGTTATCCGTTCAATTCCTTTGACTGGGCGCGGATCTGGCCCACGCTGACGCAACGGTTCACCGTCATCGCCCCCGACATGATCGGCATGGGGTTCTCCGACAAACCGGTGGCCTACGAGTACTCGGTGGGCGACCACGCCGACATGCACGAAGCCCTGCTGTCCCACCTGAACATCAGCAACGCGCACATCCTGGCCCACGACATAGGTGATTCCGTGTGCCAGGAGATGCTGGCCCGTCACGAATTCGATCAGCAAGCCTATGGCGCGCTGCGCATCGACTCCATCACCTGGCTCAACGGCGGAATGTTTGTCGAGGCATACAAGCCCAGAATGGCGCAGAAGCTGATGTCTGGCACGCCGTTGGGCGACGTCTTCAGTCAAGTGCAGGGCAGTCCGGTGTCCCGTCGGCTGCTGGAGCCCACGCTGCGCGAGATGTTCGGCCCGAACACCAAGCCGACCCGGCACATGATGGACGTGTTCAACCAGATCTTGGACTACAACGATGGCCGGCGGGTGCTGCACAAAGTCGGCCGGTTCATCAACGATCGCTACGCACACCGAAACCGGTGGGTGCGCGCGATGCGGCAGACCGCGGTTCCCATGCGATTGATCGACGGGCCCATCGACCCCAACTCCGGCGCGCACATGGCGCGCCGCTATGCCGAGGTCATTCCCGAACCCAATGTCGTGATGCTCGCCGACGACATCGGGCACTGGCCGCAACTGGAGGCACCCGAGGCGGTGTTGACGCACTTCCTCGCCCACATCGACCGCGTCTCGTCAGGTTGAACGCCTCGCCGGCGGCTAATCGTGATGCGGCGGTCGCTCGTCGCGGAGCCGGGCTTCGTCCGACGCCGAGCGCATCTGCTCCTCGTCGCCGAACCTCTCCAGATCCTCGGGCGTGGTACGCACCCGAGGCGGCTTCGGCACGGCCCGGGACGGGCGCGGGGGTTCGGTGGGCACGACGCGATTATCCGCCCGCGGGTCTACGGCTGAAAAGCCGGAAGAATAGTGCCGGAATCGCGGATCTCCCAGATGCTGGCTTTGGTGATGCCATCGAAGTTGATCTTGTTCAAGGTCTCTCGTGAATACGTGAGGTCGATGGCGACGTGAGTCGCGGTGTTGCCGTACGGGTCGGTCATCGGGAAGGTGCCTTGCACGTTCACCGCGGAAGCGTCGGGATACGTCGCTCTCGCATATCTGAGGATGTCGATGGTGTCCGTCCGCGCACCGTCTTTGATCATCTGTTCGGTGTAATTGTCACGAATGGCGAATCGGGCGTTGACCACGTCGCCGTTCGGGCCGGGTGCGGTGGTGAAGGTGACTCCGTCCGGCTTCTTGGGGCCGGGCGGTGTAGTCGGCGCAGCCTCGGTCGGCGGTCCCGCTGTGGCCGAACTGGTCGGGGTCGATGGGGCGTCCTTCTTCTGGTCGAAAACCCAGGTCTTCCCGACGATGATGAGCAGGACGAGGAAGCCCAAAGCCGCGAGGGCCAGGGCCGCCTTCCCGGGAGTCTCTTTCTTCGGCGGTTCTGCGGCGAACGCCCACTCGCTGGTCCAGCTGGTGCCGTCGAAATACCGTTGTAGCCCGTGACCAACCCCCGCCGGGTCGGGGTACCAGCCCGGCGCCGATTGGGGCGGCGGCGGCGCCTGTTCGAATGGCATCTATCCATTTTCGTCGTGAATGAGACCTCTCGGCTACCCGCCGCGGGGGCCGCTCGAAACGGGCCCCGTTTGGTGCGCTCGCCCCTCAGTCCTCGCGGTCCGGTTCGGTGAGTTCCGGCGCGTTCTCACGCGTCGCCATTCCACCTTCGCCGCCCTGATCCGCGGGACCGGGTCGGCCCCCCTTTGGCTCGTCCTCGTCCTTCGAATGCCTGCCCATCGCAACCTCCTTCGTCGCTAAGGACTACCCACGCCTCCGGCGATGTGAACTCGAGATGGCCCCGGCGTGACGACTCGGCGTGGTCGCGGACATTCGACGCGCCGGTACGCCCGGAGCGGGCTATGAATCTAGGGGTGAGCAGCCACCAGGTGAACCTGACCCAGCAGGAAAGCTCGTTGATCGGCGAGAGCCATCCCGAGGCCCTCATGCGCATGGACGAGAAGTCGCTCAAGGATTTGCAGAGCCGGCTCAGACAGGCGCGCGACAAGAACTTCAGCTTGTTGCGGCGCCGGGGTGCGGCTCGGGTGGAGGCCGAAGGGGCCCGGGGCTCCGCCCAGCCCGCGAACGAGAAGCGCGGCGAGAAGGTGCAGATCTTCGACGAGGCACTGGCCCGGGTGAGCGAGCGCCTCGGCCAGCTGTGAGCCCGCGGTCCGGTGTAGGACTACGAGTGTGATGAACACCCAGGAGTTGGCCCGGGAGCTTGGCCTCCCCGGGGCCCAGAAGCTGCTCTCCGGCTCCATGGCCAGGCTCGCCTACAACGGGCACGATGGCTTCCCGCGCGTCATCCCGGTCGGGTTTCACTGGACCGGCGAACGCATCGTCGTCTCCACCGCACCGACCTCGCCGAAAGCGCCCGCGCTTTCGGCACGTCCGCAGGTGGCACTGACGATCGATTCGGGCTCCACCCCGGAAGAGGCGAAAGCCCTCCTGGTACGCGGGCTCGCCACACTGCAAACCGTCGACGGCGTCACCGAGGAGTATCTCGCGGCGGCGAGGAGCTCCATGGACGGCCCGCAACTCGCCGAGTTCGAACGCAACGTGCGGTCGACGTATAAGCAGATGGTGCGCATATCGGTCGAACCGCTATGGGCGCGGTTCTATGACTTTGGCGCCGGGCGGTTACCCGCGTTCCTCGCGGACCTCGTCAACGAGGGCTAGCCAGCAATACACCTTGACCACGCGGGGCACCGCATGAAAGATCGTGGTTTAGATACCGCATCTGTTGGGGGGTGCACCGCACATGACCGCACGTCACCTACCCCATTTGCTTGTTTCCGCCGTCCTCGCGGCGGCGGGCGTCAGCGCTCCGGTCCTCGGTTCTGCCATTCCGTTCGCTGCTGCCGATCCATGCCCGGACGTGCAGGTGCTGTTCGCGCGCGGCACCGATGACCCGCCGGGACTCGGCGCGACCGGACAGGCATTCGTCGACTCGCTGCGGCCGCGCGTTGGCGCAAAGTCGCTCGACGTCTATCCGGTCAACTATCCCGCCACCCACGACTGGACGAACGCGGGCGAGGCGGGCATCAGGGACGCGGGCGCGCATGTCGTTTCGACGGCGCACGACTGCCCCAACACCAAAATGGTGCTCGCCGGCTATTCCCAGGGCGCTGCCGTGATGGGGTTCGTCACCTCGGCGGCCGTGCCGGCTGGGATCGATCCGGCCTCCGTGCCCAAACCGTTGGACCCCGAGGTGGCCAACCATGTCTCGTCGGTCGTGCTCTTCGCACTGCCAAGCGAGAAGGCGATGAACTTTTTGGGCGAGCCGCCGGTCGTCATCGGTCCGCTCTATCAGGCCAAGACCGTCCAGGTATGCGCCGAGGGTGACCCGATCTGCTCCGACGGAATGAATTTCGCCGCACACGACACGTACTCGACCAACACGGCGATGATCGACCAGGGCGCGGCGTTTGCGGCCAGTCGTCTTGGCGGCGGTCCCGGCGGTCCCGGCGGTCCGGCGGCTGGCGCTCCTGGCGCACCGACGACCGCCGTCGGGTTCCCCGCCGCTCCGGGTTGATCCCAGCCCGGCCTTGTGTGAATGCCAACGCGCACAAGTGATTTCGATTCTGGAGTCGATCGGGCGGCGGTGTGGCGACTTCACATGGGCGCGAGCATAATCGGGTTGTGGAATCCCGCGGCGACATTGGAGCCCGTTTTCGCCGACTCCATCAACAGGGGTGTTTTCTCATCCCGAATCCGTGGGACGCCGGTTCGGCAATCGCGCTTGCAAAGCTGGGCTTCCCTGCACTGGCCACCACGAGCGCCGGACTCTGCTTCGCGCGCGGTCTGCCCGACACGGTGACCGCGCTCTCCGTCGACGAGGCACTGAACAACATCGCCGAAATAGTGGCCGCGGTCAGCGTGCCCGTCAATGCCGATTTCCAGGCCGGCTATGCCCGAAGTCCGGACGAGCTGGCGCACAATGTGGCGCGCTGCGTGGCCACCGGCGTGGCCGGCCTCTCCGTAGAAGACGGCACCGGCAACGCCGGCGCGCCGCTCTTCGAGCTGGCCGAGGCCACCGACCGCGTCCGCGCTGCGCGTTCCGCGATCGACGATTCGGGAGCCGACGTCATGCTGACCGGCCGCGCGGAATGCTTCCTTTACGGCCACCCCGATCCGCTCGCCGAGGCCATCCGGCGGTTGCAGGCTTACGGTGAGGCGGGAGCCGAGGTGCTCTTCGCGCCGGGGATCCGCACCCGAGAGGACATCGCCACTCTCGTCGACGCCGTGGCGCCATATCCGGTCAACGTTCTGATGTCTTCCGACACGGGGCTGACGGTGACGGACCTCGCGCAGTTAGGGGTGCGACGGATCAGCGTCGGCTCGGCTTTCAGTCGGGTCGCGTGGGGTGCGTTCCTGGCCGCCGCGCGGAAGCTGATCGAGGACGGCTCCTTCGAGGGACTCACCGGAGCCGCGAGCTTCGACGAGCTGAATACGCTGTTCAGCGAATAGGGTCGCGGCGGCGAGCTACCGGGCTTTCCGGAGATCGACGAGCGAGTTCTTCAGTCCACCATCCAGTCGGACCTGGACGGCCGCCACGGCGACCATCACCCCAGCGGTCAGCAGGTGCACCACCGCGTCGGTGACGTTGTTTGGGAAGGTGAAGACGTAGGCCACCTGATGTGAGAAGAACGCCCAAATGCCGGGCAGCGCACCGGCTATCGCGGCGAGCAACAGATATAGCACGGCCCAGGACTTGCGCAGCGCGAACACCAGACCGGGAGTAAACAGCGCGAGACCGGCGACGGCGTGCCAGCCGTTGTAGTCCATCCCGAGCAGCTGAACGGTCGGCGCGGTAGGACCGGTCGCGAAGCTGGGATTGACGACGAGGCCGATCACGGCCTGAATGACGTGAAAAGCGCAGATGATCAGCAGCCCGATCTGGGCGAAACTCCACCTCACGTTGCACCCCCTTGTGCGCGGCCCTATACCCGGATACTACGCCCCGTAGTAGAAGGTGGTCAATGGAAGCGGGGCAGCGACCTGCCACCGAGTCTTGCGGAACGCAAAGGCGTGGAACGAGATTGGCTACGCCGTGCTGTTGCGCTCGATCCACTGAGTAAGTGCGTCCTCAACCGCGGCCGCGACGTCCACACCGGCGCTGTTGGCGGTTTGCTCAAATCGCTCGACCAATTCGGTGCGGACTGAGGCGCCCAACTTCATGCGCGGTGGTTTTGGCTTCGGCGGCAGCTCGACCGGCACGTGCCGCGCGATGGATGCGTCGATGATTTCGCGGAGTGCCGGCATCTCGTCGAGCATTCTGGCGAGATCAGCGCGTTCGATGCGCAAGACCTCGGCCGGCCCGATCGTCGTAACGGTCGCGGAACGCAGCTTCCCACGGTGGAGCGCCGATTCGCCGATCACCTCGCCCGGACCCAGGACGGCGACGCGGTCCCGGCCGACATAGACGCCGACCTCCCCGCTGAGCAGGATGTAGCAGGAGTCCGACGGCGTCTGCTCATGAATCAGCGGCAATGGGGCCGACGTCGAAGTGCGATGAGCCGCTCGGGCGAGCCGCTGCAGGTCAGCATCGGAGAACTTATCGAAGGTGCCGTACTGGCGTAACCGGCGAGCGTCTTCCTCATATTGCTTCTCGTCGGCCTTCATGGCGGCTCCTGACGTGCGATGTGACGCTATATCGAGGAGCGTAACGCGGATTTGCCATACCGATGGCAGAAGATTGCGACGTAATCTACAGCCGGCCCGACCATACGTGGATGCGGCGAGCGGCTGTAGTCAGTTGCGCCCGGGGAGCCTCATCACCGCGCGCACAACGGGAACTAGCGACTTCTGCCACAGCGTCCCCGGAATGCCAAGCGGCGGATCGAGATTGAACACGCGCGCGGTCGCGATCGTCTGCGATTCGGTGTACTTCAACAGACCCTCGGGTCCGTGCCGGCGACCGACACCGGACTGGCCCATCCCGCCCATCGGGGCGCTGAGGCTGCCCCATGCGAACGCGTAACCCTCGTTCACGTTCACCGTCCCCGACCGCAACCGGGCGGCGATCTGCTCGCCTTCCGTCGACGAGCCGGCCCACACGCTGGCGTTGAGCCCGTACTCGGTGGCGTTGGCCTTCTCGACGGCTTCATCCACGTCGGCGACGGGGTAGATCGACACGACCGGCCCGAACGTCTCGTTGGCCGCACACTCCATCTCCGGCGTGACGTCGGCCAGCACCGTGGGCTCGTAGAACAGCGGCCCGATGTCGGGCCGCGCCTTGCCGCCCGCAATCACCTTGGCGCCCTTGGCTTTCGCGTCGTCTACGTGGTCGGTCACCGTGTCCAGCTGATCCGCGGAGATCAAGCTGCCCATGTCGACCGAGAAGTCGTACGCGGTCCCCAGCTTCATGTTCCGCACCGCCGCGCCGAACTTGCCGACGAAGTCGTCGGCGATGTCCTTCTCGACGTAAATCCGCTCGATGGAGATGCACAACTGGCCGGCGTTCGAGAAGCACGCGCGGGTGGCCGCCTTGGCGGCCTTGTCGAGGTTGGCGCCACGGGTGACGATCATCGCGTTCTTGCCCCCGAGTTCGGCCGAGAAGCCGATCAGCCGACGGCCCGCGTGTTCGGCGAGCTGCCTGCCGGTGGCGGTCGAGCCGGTGAACATCAAGTAGTCACAGTTGTCGATGATTGCGGTGCCCACCACCGAGCCCGGCCCTGGCACGATCGCGTAGAGGGCTCGCGGCAGGCCGGCCTCGTACAAGAGCTCGGCACACGCCAGCGCGCAATACGGGGTCTGGCTGTCCGGCTTGAGCACCACCGCGTTACCCGCCAGCAACGCCGGCACCGAGTCGGACGCCGTGAGCGTCATGGGGTAATTCCACGGCGAGATCACCCCGACGACACCCTTGGGCTGGTAGACCACGGTGGTCTTGCCGACAGCCGGCAGCAGCGCCTGCACCTTGCGCGGCTTGAGGAGGTCGGCGGCGACGCGCACGTAGTAGTTCGCGTTCGCCATGAGATCGACGATCTCCTCCTGCGCCGCCCAGCGGGCCTTTCCGGCCTCGGCTTGCAAGAGATCCATCAGGAACTCGCGGTTGTCGACGACCAGGTCGCGATAGCGGCTGATGACGTCGATGCGCTCGGAGACCGGGCGGCTCGCCCAGTCGGCCTGAGCCGCCCGTGCCTCGGCGAATGCCGCTTCGACGTCTTCGGCCGTGCCGATGGGAATCGTGGTCAGCGGTTTGCCGGTGAAGACCTCGTCGATCGTCTTGGTCTGGCGTGCGGCGGCGTCTTTGATCGCGGCGAGCTGACGCAGGCGGTCGAAGACCTCGGCTGACGGTGCGGGCATGTCGTTACCTCCCCTATGAGCACAGCGTCCAGGCCACCAGCCTATCCGTCTGGATTGCTTGCGGTTGCCTCGGTCGGCGTGGCGTCATTTCGGTTCGACGTCCTCCGGCTCGGAATCAGTTGCGCCACAACACTTACCTGAGCGCGTGCTCGAGCTCGTCCGCGTAGCGGTCGGGATCGACCAGGGCCGCGACGTGCCCAAGTTCGCCGAGGCTCATGACCTCGGGGCGGCGCCCGAACAACCGCTCATACCGCGTTATATCCCGCGGGCTTTGGGTCGGATCGTTCTTGGCGCTCAATACCACGACGTCGCCTCGCCACCCCTCGAACGCGGCGGGGCTAACGATGCGTCTGCGGATGACGTCCGCGGCGACGCTGAAGTGCGAGACCACGTCGGACCGGCGCAACTCGTCATGCACGACGGTGCGAATGACCTCCGTCATTTCGGTCCGTGTGGGTTGCGGGAGTTGGTGAGCCAATCGAGCCAGCCCGACGGACACCAGGTTCTTGAGCATCGCTTCCGGCAGCACGCGCGCGAGCAGGATGAACAGTTCCTCCGCAACAACCCACGGCCGAGCGAAGTCCGCGGGTCCGGAGCTCGACAGAACGAGGCGCTGAACGGCGTGTGGGCGGTGCGCGAGATACGCCTGTGCCAGCATCCCGCCGTACGACTGACCCACCAGCATGACGCTGTCGGTGGATTCCGTACGCAACACTTCGTCGAACGCGGCCATGAACTCCGCGATAGTCAGGACAGGTGGGTAATCGGGGGCGATGACGGCATGCCGAGTGGCAAGCCTTTCGAGAAACGTCGACGCGACGGCGGCCCGACGCAATCCACCCGTCAACCACAGGACAGTCGGTCCCGTGCCGAGTCTGTAGTAGCGCCACGGGACGCTTCCGACGACGACCTGTTTTCCGTGCTCGCACGCAAAGCGCTGCATCTGACCTGAAACGCTCATCGCCGAGGTGCCTCCATCGCACGCGCTGTTGTCCAGCCCGGTAGCCGCACTCTTCGATCGAGCATCCCACGGGCACACCGAAAATCCTCACGGACCTTTCGCGAACAGGGGGCGGGGCGCTCACGAGCGCCCATAAGCGACCGCCATCGTCAGAAAGAGCACTGCCACGAGAAGGAATATCGTCGCCACCGGGTCGATCAGCTCGAATAGCATGGCAGCACAATCATCTCGGGCCCAAAGCGCTAGACACTGCAGGCTTCCCGGCCGGCCGACAGTTCATACCGGCGAGGTGGGTACCGTATGGCACCGCGTCCACGAGCGTGACGGTGAGCCCGACACCATGGGGTAGCACATACTTGCGCCGCTCACCGGGACGTGCCCCCATGATGGCCGCACCCAGCGGGGAATTGACCGAGTACACCTCCACATCGCCGTACTCGGCACCACGCGCGCCCAGCAGGAACGTCTCGATGTCACCGGTGTCGTCGTAGCGGACGGTCAAGACCATGCCCGGTTCGGCGATTCCGTCGTCGGGTGGATCCTCTCCGACGACGGCGTTGACCAGCAGGTCATGGATCCGTTGGATCCTCAGCCGCCGCGCGCGCTGGACGGCCGCGGCGCTCTCATCGGCGGCATCGCCAAACGCGTTGCCGTCAAACGACTCCCGCAGGGTGGCCAGCTCTTGCTGGAGCCGCGCATAGGCCTCCGGCGTTAGCCACGCGGGTTGCACGCTAGTCATGTTCGTTTCCCCTTCTCTCGATGGCGGTCAATGGCTGCCGATCAAGCGGCCGCTTAGCCGCGTTGGGCGGCTGCATCCGTTGCGCGCGTGCGGCTTCCGATGCATCCCGGTACGGAGTGGCCTTGAGCAGAGTCACGAGCTGGCCCTTGTCATGCGGAATCGCGTAGATGCGTTGCTCACCGGGACGAGCACCGGCGATGCACCGGCCCAGCGGCGATGCCATGGAGTACACCGTGACGTCGGCGTCTTCGGCGCCGCGCCGGCCGAGCAGCAACGTTTCCGTTTCACCGCTGGCGTCGTAGCGGATCGTCACCACCATGCCCGGGCCCGCGATCCGTCCGACTGCGGGGTTGCCACGCACCGCGGCCGTCGCCAGCAGGTCCTCGATCTCGCGGATGCGTTGTCGTCGTGCCGCGGGGCGCGCCCCGCGGATCCCGCCGTAATCCATTGTGTCGTCGGGGACTTCGACGCTGCGCTGGGAGCGCAGCGCGGCGAGTTCGTCCTGCAGTCGGCGGTAGTGCTGCGGCGTCAGAACGGCGGGCGTGCAACTGCTCATCGCGTAATTCCTTTACTGCGTAGGGATGTCGTCAGAGGCGGGCCGGCGTGTGGCAGCCGCCCCTGACGACCCGGAGCCCGTGAGGGGCAACGTGCGTCGGAGCCATCGCGCGGGTCGCGGTGGGTAATTCCATGGTGGTCCGGGTGGGCGCTGAGGCGTTTGCCCGAATTGGACAACGCCGGTGTTCGTCATTGTTCCGAGCCGACAGCGCAGGTTCCTTGCGGGCGCTCGCTGCGGGACCGGGTGCCCGATCGGTGGTGCCGCCATCAGCTCACCGTTGCCCGATGACACGGTCGAAGTCGCGCTGCCATCCGGCGTAGCGCGCTCGGTCGAGGGCGTGCTGGGCGCCGGCGAACGAAGCGGCCGCCGTGAGGCTTACGGCACACCAGATCGCGACGGCGATCGTGACCGCCTGGTCCCGGGGCGACAAATCCGGTCGGGTCACCGGCGAGCCCTGACCGTCGACCCAGATCTCCACGTCGTCACCGACTTTGGCCGCGGGGGGTGCGGCGATGTCTCCAGTGCGCTCGGCCCCGGCAAAATCCCAGCGGGCAGGCATCTGGACTGTCCGGCTGTCGAATTTTCGCGGGGAGCGGCTGTCCCCGACGACAGTCGCGGTCACCGTGCGGCGCGTCTGGACCTGCTCCGCGTAGAGGCGGCTGCGAGAGTCATGGACCGCGGTGCCGATGGCAGCGGCGATCGGCACGGTGAACAGAGACACCGCGACGGCCAGCACCAGAAGCAGCGCCTCCACCCGGTCGCTTGCCCGCAGCAGCGGGTTGCAGCCGAACAGCCGAGAGAACAGCCTTCGCGGAAAGGGCACGGTGAAGGTCTCCAGCGCGGCGTGGTCGCCGGGCCCGGGCTGGCACGGCGGTCGATCATCGTGACGCGGGCTAGTCATCGGATGTCCTATCGACGGATCGGGAAAGGCCGTGGGTTTCTCACCTCGATGGTGGCGCGGGTGGATGCCGCACGGCTTGCCGAAGTCCGACAATGGCGTCGCCGCTCGTTGTCGGATTACGACAGCGTTCGCTCAATCGATATCGGTGGCCGCGAGTTCGATCATCATGGCCAGCCGCTTCTTGGCGTCATCCAACGGGAGATTGGTGATTTCGGCCATCTTGCGCAGCCGGTAACGCACCGTGTTTTCGTGTACTCCCAGACGCTCGCCGGCTTCGGCCGGGTCGCCCAGCGCCTCGAGCCACGCCCGCAGGGTGGCGAAGTAGTCGGTTCCGTGAGCGCGGTCGTGTCGGCCCAGCTCGGCCACGGGTCCACGGGTCGGAGACCGGCCGGCTCGCGCCGCGGTCCGTAACCGCTGCAGCAGGATGTCATCCCACGATTCGTCGTAGGCGGGGGCCGCGGATCCGGGTGACGACTCGTGCAGCGCCAGGCATTCGTCGGCGCCAAGCGCGACACCGCCCTACTGCTGGCGTTCGAGCGCGCCACCGCCGGGTTCGGCTGGTCACGGCCCGGTCGCAGCGCCTTGGCAGGCAACACCATCTACACCGTGCTGCCCGGAGAGCAGGCCGCGGTGGCGCGCCGCTGGGTCACCGGTCTCGAAGCGGCCCTGCCCGAAGGGGTGGCCTTGTTGGCCGGCGTCAGCGGGCCGGCCACGGTGACCGATCTGGCCGCCGCGCGTCAGGAGGCCGACGAATGCCTGGCGCTGCACGAGTCGTCACCCGGATCCGCGGCCCCCGCCTACGACGAATCGTGGGATGACAT
>NZ_LZKH01000071.1:0-5318 GCF_001672745.1 Mycobacterium sp. E1386 | reverse complement strand
GGTGGTCGGTGGCCTCGGCGTGGAAGGTGACGTTGTAGGCGCCCGCCTCGGCGTAGCCGGGCGCCCAACGGTCGGGGTCCTCGATCATCAGATGGCAGTCCATCGGGATGGCCGTGGCGGTGAGCAGGCTCTCGACCACCGGCAGGCCGATGGTCAGGTTGGGCACGAAGTGGTTGTCCATCACGTCGACGTGCAGCCAGTCGGCGCCCACCACCGCGGCCGCTTCGTCGGCCAGCCGCGAGAAATCGGCGGACAGGATGGACGGCGCGATCAGGGGCTTACCGGTGTTGCCAGGCATGTGCGCCACACTACTGAGCCGCGCCGAAGGGTTCACGCTTCACGGCGCAGCGCGGCGGCGGCCGGGTCCATTTGAGTCGCCACCCCGCTACCCCGCTTCGCGGCGCAGCGCGGCGGCGAACATGGCGTCGGTGCCCTGCCGATGCGGCCACAGCTGGACGTGCGGCCCATCCCCCAGCCCGGTGACGGGCTCGAACAGCGGCCGGGTGTCCAACGCGGACACCGGGTGCCGGCGCAGCGCGTCGGCGACCACCCCGACGGTTTCGGCGAGGTGGGGCGAACATGTCGCGTAGAGCACCACACCGCCGGGCCGGGTGAGCGCGATCGCGGCGCCCAGCAGCTCGCGTTGCAGCTTCGTGAGCGTCGGCACGTCGGAGGGCTGTCGCCGCCACCGCGCCTCGGGGCGGCGCCGCAACGCGCCCAGCCCGGTGCACGGGGCGTCGACGAGCACTCGGTCGAAGGTCGGCTCGAGTTCGGTCTGCCGCCCGTCGACCCGCAGCACGTCGACCGGGAGCCCCCGGGTGTTCTCGGCAACCAGGTCGGCGCGGCGCGGGTTCGGCTCCACCGCGGTGACGCGCGCCCCGGATCCGGCGCCCAGCGCGGCGAGCAGCGCGGTCTTGCCGCCCGGTCCGGCGCACAGATCGAGCCACCGGCCGGTGTCCTCCTCGACCGGCGCCAGCGTCAGCGCCCGTGCCACCAGCTGGCTGCCCTCGTCCTGGACCAGGGCGGCGCCCTCGCGCACCGGCGCCAGCCGCCCGGGGTCGCCACCCGGCAGGTACACCGCATAGGGCGAATACCGGCCGACCGTGCCACCCACGACGTCGGCCAGTTCCGTGGCCGTCAGCACCCCGGGACGGGCCGCCAGGTGCACCTGAGGCCGTTCGTCGTCGCTGGCCAGCACCGCGTCGAGCTCGGCCGCGGCCGCGCCCAAGGCGTCGGCGAACGCCTGCGCGATCCAGCGCGGGTGCGCGTGCACGAAGGCGGCATGTCCGACCGGGTCTCGCGACGGGTCGGGCGCCAATTCCTCGACCCAGGACTTCTCGTCGCGCGCGGAGATTGCGCGCAGTACGCCGTTGACGAAACCCGCGCGGGCCGAATCGAATTCGATACCGGCCTGCTCGACCGTGGTGGACACCGCGGCGTACTTGTCGACGCGGGTGCGCAGCAACTGGTACGTGCCGAGCCGCAGCAGGTCGAGCAGCACCGGGTCGATGCTGTCCGGCGAGCGGCCGGAGGCGGCGCCGATGACCGCGTCGAGCAGGCCACGGGTCCGGCAGGTGCCGTAGGTCAGCTCGGTGGCGAACGCGGCGTCGCGGCCACTGATCCCGCGTTCGCGCAGCAGCGCGGGCAGGGCCAGGTTCGCGTATGCGTCGCGCTCGCTGACCGCCCGCAGCACCTCGAACGCGGCGGCGCGCGCGGGGTCGAGTGGTCGGCGCCGCTTGCCGCGTCCGCGATCCGGCGGCCTGGGCCGGCTCACGTCGCCCGCACAGCGGAGTCGAGTCGCGCGCCGCGGGCCCAGTCGACGGCGTTCATGAATTTCTTTCCGGGCGGCTGTATTTCGCCCAGACGCACCGCTTGCGAACCGGTGCCTATCCACACGCTCTTACGGTCGACGTGAATAGCGCCGGGCGCCAGCGATTCTGGGCCATCCGCGTCGATGTGCACCGGACCGAGCTTCACCCGGAGGTCGCCGATCAGGGTCCAGGCGCCGGGGTTTGGCGTCACCGAACGGATTCGGCGCTCCACGATCGGCGCAGGCAGGTCCCAGCGCACCCGGGCCTGCTCGACGGTGATCTTCGGCGCGAGGCTGACGCCGTCGGCGGGTTGCGGCCGGGGCGTCAACGTCTGATCGGCGATGCCGTCCAGCGTCGTCGATAGCAGCGCCGCGCCCGAAACTGCCAGTCGCTCAAGCAGTTCGCCCGCGGTGTCGGACGGCCGGATCGTCTCGGTGACGACGCCGTAGATGGGGCCGGAGTCCAGGCTGGGCTCGATCCGGAACGTGGTCGCACCGGTGATGGTGTCGCCGGCCGCGATCGCCGCCTGCACCGGGGCCGCCCCGCGCCAGGCCGGCAACAGCGAGAAGTGCAGGTTGATCCACCCGTGCGGCGGCACCCCGAGCAGGCCGTCGCGCAGCAGCGCGCCGTAGGCCACGACCGCGCAGCAGTCCGGCGCCAACTCCGTCAGTTCGGCGACGAACTCTTCCGCGTTCGGCCGCGCCGGTCGCAGCAGCGGAATGCCACGGTCGAGCGCTTCGCGGGCCACCGGCGAGGGCTGCGGCTTGCCGTGCCGCCCGACCGCCGCGTCGGGCCGGGTCAGCACGGCGATCACCTCGTGACGTGGCGAGTCGATGAGGCGGCGCAGCGCGGGCAGCGCGGGTTCGGGGGTGCCGGCGAAGACAAGACGCACCGGCACAGTCTAGAAAGCCGCGGCGGCCGTCCGGCCCGAAGTTGCGCTTGTATACTATTGCTAATGCATACTATTGCTACAGGTCACTATTTAGTCGCGTGACCGCACTGCCGTGCTAGGGACAACGAGGTCGAGTGGGCAGCCCTTTCCTTACCTTCAAGGAGGCCTGATGACTCTCGACACCACGATCAGCGACGCCGCCCCCCATCGCGCGGTATGGGCGCTCGGCGACTACGCCCTGATGGCCGAGGAAGTGATGGCCCCGCTGGGGCCGGCCCTGGTCAAGGCCACCGGCATCGGGCCGGGCGTGCGGGTGCTCGACGTCGCGGCCGGCTCGGGCAACATCTCGCTTCCGGCCGCCGCGTCGGGCGCCGCCGTCGTTTCCAGTGATCTGACCCCCGAGCTGTTGCAGCGGTCGCGCGCCTGCGCCGCGGCCCATGGCCTGACGATCGACTACCGGGAGGCCAACGCGCACGCGCTGCCGTTCGGCGACGGCGAGTTCGACGTCGTCATCTCCGCGATCGGCGTGCAGTTCGCGCCGGACCAGCAGCGGGCCGCCGACGAACTGGTCCGGGTCTGCCGGCCGGGCGGGACGATCGGCGTGATCAGCTGGACGCCGGAGGGATTCTTCGGCCGCATGCTCGCCACCATCCGGCCGTACCGGCCCAGCCTGTCGCAGGCCGTGCCGCCGGCCGCGCTGTGGGGACGCGAGGGCTACGTCACCGGATTGCTCGGCGAGCGCGTCGGCCGGATGACCGCGGTGCGGGGAATGCTGGAAGTCAACCGGTTCGAAAGCGCCGAAGCGGTGCACACGTACTTCAAGAACCACTACGGTCCGACGATCGAGGCCTACGCGAACATCGGGCACAATCGGGTGCTGGCCGCCGAGCTCGACGCCCAACTCGTCGAGCTCGCGCAGCACTACCTCGCCAACGGCACCATGAACTGGGAGTATCTGCTGGTCACCGCCGAGAAGCGCTAGAGATCGATCTCGGCATCCAGGTGCACGTCCGGCTCGCCGCCGGCGGCGGTGAACGCGGTCAGGGCCCGCACCAGGCCGTGGCGTTCCGGCGGCGGCATCTTCTCCACGATGGTCGCGATTTCGTTGCGCCGGTACGCCGTAACCTGACGAACGACCTCCCGCCCCCGCTTCGTCAGCGCGGCCAGCAGCTCGCGCCGGGACGTCGGGTGCGGCAGGCGGTCGATCAGCCCCGCCGCGACCAGCCGATCGACCATCCGCCCGGTGGCGGATGGCTGCACCCCGAGCAGACCGGCCAGGGTGGCCAGGTTGACCGGGCCCCGATTCGACAGGATTACCAGCGTCCGGAACTGCGGGATCGTGATGGTCTCGTCCACCTGACCGATCGAGCGCGCCGAAATGGCAACCAGCAAGCGGGAAGCCGTCAGCAAAGCGTCAGTGATGACGTCCAGCGACTCGTCCGCCGTCGTCGCGTTGTTTGCTGCCATGTCGGCCCCTTCTCCGAACCGTCTCCGGCATATCGGCGGCTAAAGATCAGGAACTGCCAAGGCTCCCAATGTCGTAGTCAGGCATTATTTCCGACGCATACTATCCCCTCGGGCAGGATTTGGCGAGGTCACCCGATGTGCAGGGGGTCGATCTGCACCCGGACCGGCTCGTGGGTCTGGCGGGCGGACAGCACGCTCACGCCGCGACGCAGCGCAGCGGCCAGCGCCAGCCCCTGCTCTCTGCGGGCGCGCACCAGCATCCTCGTCACCGGGACGCCCGTCGGCGTCCCCGCCGGGCGGCGCACCCCAGCCGGCAAATCCACCGGGCCCAGCACGTCCGCCCCGTCTGGCAGCCCGGCCTCGTCGAGCAGCGCCGCCACCGCATCGGCCGCGCCGTCGAGCGCCGCCATGTGCACGCTCGGCGGCAAGCCCACCTCGGCGCGAGCCGCCAAGTCGGCGTCGGCGTGACCCACCGGATCCCAGCGGATCAGCGATTGGACCGTGGGGATCGATGATTCGGCCACCACCAGCACCACCCCGCCGTCGCCGCGGGGACGCACCAACGCCGCCGCGGTCATCCAGCGCCACAGCGCGTCCTCGGCGGCACGCAGGTCTTGTCGGCCCAACAGCGCCCAGGTGTCCAGCAGCAGCGCCGCGCCGTAGCCGCCAGCGGCGGCGGGTTCGGCCCCCGGGGTGGCCACCACCAGGGCCGGGCCGGCGGCGACCCCCGGCACCACACCTTCCCCCGACGAGGTGACCACCGCGGTTCCGGGAAACGCGCGGCCAAGCTCCTCGGCGGTGCGGCGTGCCCCGACGACCACGGCGCGCACGGCGTCCGAACCGCAGCGCGCACACCGCCGCGTCGGGTCGATGCGCCCGCACCACCGGCAGATCAGCGCCTGGCCGCCCTCCTGCAACGACAGGGGGCCCGTGCAGTGCCGACACCGGGCGATCGTGCGGCAGCGCGCGCAGGCCAGCGACGGGACATACCCGCGCCGCGGCACCTGCACCAGCACCGGCGCCCCGGCCTGAAGCGACGAGCGGGCGGCGCGCAGCGCGATCGACGGGATGCGCGCGGTGCGCGCGGCCGGGTCGCGTTCGTCGGCGTAGCCCGTGTCGTCGAGGGCGACCACCCGTGGGGTGCGGGC
>NZ_LZKH01000070.1:0-85696 GCF_001672745.1 Mycobacterium sp. E1386 | reverse complement strand
GGCCACTTCGCGCCGACGGAGGCGGAGGCGGAGCTGCGCCGCGGCCGCCGCTATTCGGTGGCGCGCCGGCTGGCCGGCTTGTTCGCGTCGTATGCCAGGCAACGCCCGAGCCTGCTGACCGATTGGCTGGCGGGCGATCCGGGTGACCTCGACCCGGACCTGGCCTGGCAACCGGAGCTCTGGCGCGCGCTGGTGGCCGCCGTGCCCGCCGATCCCCCGCACATCCGGCACCAGCGGACCGTCGCCGGGCTGCGCGAAGGCCGGACCGGCCAGCCGGCGCGCCACCGAATAGCGGCGGCCGCGGCGCAGCTCCGCCTCCGCCTCCGTCGGCGCGAAGTGGCCCAAATGCGTTGCCAGGGTGCGGCACCACGGCTGATCCAGCGAGCGGTCGATCACCTGCAGCAGCGGCCAGGCCATCGCGTCCGGCGACCACGGATCCTGATCCGCCGTGCCGGTGAGTTCGGCGATCAGGGAGCCGGGGCTGCGGAATACCACCCCGGCGCACACCCCGTCACCGCCTGGGCCGGCACGACCGAGCACATGCGAGAGCCGCTGGCTGAGCCAGCGCTCCACGCCGCGGGCGGGCACCAGCACGAGTTCTTCGGCGAACGGGTCGGTCTGCGGGTTTGCCAGCAGGGCGCCGAGGCCGTCGGCAAGTAGATCGGTGCGTTCGGCACGGTGGAGATGAAGCGCCATTGCGGTGCAACGATAGACCCCGACACCGACACCGGGAGGCGGGACGGCCATCGAGGTCCCATACCTGCGCGATCACGGGGCGGAGGTGACCGACCGCCCGCCGCGATAGCGACGAAAGTCCCTGCACCGGCCGGCTCCGCTGTGCCAGGCTGAGACCATGGCCGGCGTCGCGGATGCCATCGGGTGGGCGAGTAGGCAGATTGGGGACCGGGTTCCCAAGGCGGACCTCGATCAGCGCGACCCGGACTTCATCCGGGACCAGCTGCCCGCCACCTGGCTGGTGGCGTCGCTGTATTTCCGGGCCGACGTCCGCAGGCTCGACCGCATCCCCGCGCACGGCCCGGTGCTGCTGGTCGGCAACCACAGCGGTGGCAACGTCCCGCCCGACACCTTCGTCTTCACCCTGGCGTTCTGCTCGTACTTCGGCGTGGAGCGCCCGTTTTATCAGCTCGCGCACAACCTGGTCACCCTCTACCCCCCGCTGCGCTGGCTGCGCAAGTTCGGCACCGTGGCGGCCAGTCCCGAAAACGCCCGTCTCGCTTTGGAATCCGGCGCGGCCGTGCTGGTGTATCCGGGCGGCGACTACGAGGTGTTCCGCCCGTCCTGGCAGCGGCACGTCGTCGACTTCGGCGGCCGCAAAGGCTTCGTGCGGCTGGCCCGAGAGACCGGCGTGCCGATCGTTCCGGTGGCCAGCGTCGGCGGCCAGGAGACCGCGTTCTTCCTCGGCCGCGCGCAGTGGCTGGCCAAACTTTTGCTGCTCGACAAGGTGGTCCGGCTCAAGAGCGTGCCGATCTCGCTGGCGCTGCCGTGGGGCCTCAACGTCAGCGACCTGCTCGGGCATATCCCGTTGCCCGCCAAGATCGTCATCGAGGTGCAGGAGCCGATCACGGTGCACGACGACGACCAGGCGGTCTACGACGCGGTGATCGCCAGCCTGCAGGCCGGTGTCGATCGGCTGGCCTCCGAACGCCGATTGCCGGTGATCGGCTGATGCGCGTCGAACGCCGGATCGTCGTCAATGCCGACCGCGACACCGTGTGGAAGGTGCTCAGCGACCCGGATCGCTACCCCTCGTTCCTGCCGCACCTGGAGCGCTGGGAGACCCTGACCGAGGGCCCGGCCCGGGTGGGCGCCCGCTACACCGTGCTGTGGAAGATCGGCTCGATCCCGGTGGGCGGCATCGCCGAAGTGGTGGAGTTCGACGCCGCGCGAGATCTGGCCTGGATCAACATCACCGGCGTCACACAGCGGGGCCGGTTCCGGTTGCGCGACGCGGGACCGGGCCGGACCCGCGTGACATTTCGGCTCGCCTACAGCTCGGAGGGCGGGCTGCTGGGCCTGATCGCCGATCGGGTCGCGGCGTTCTGGGTCGGTCGTTCCCTCGACGAGAGCCTGAAAAACCTTCGGCGCCTTGTCGAGTCGTGACCGAACGCGCCTACTTGGCCAATGTGAACTGGTTGATGTCGATGTAGCCGTCCCGGAAAGCCTTGGCGCAGCCGGTCAGATACCTCATGTATCGCTGATACACCTCTTCGGACTGGATCGCGATCGCCTCGCTCCGGTGTGCCTCGAGCGCCGCGGCCCACAAGTCGAGCGTCCGGGCGTAGTGCAGCTGCAGCGACTGCCTGCGTACCAGGTTGAAGCCCATCTTCGAGGCGTGGAACTCCACCATCTCGATCGGCGGCAACTGACC
Source organism: Mycobacterium sp. E1386 (assembly GCF_001672745.1). NCBI lineage: Bacteria > Bacillati > Actinomycetota > Actinomycetes > Mycobacteriales > Mycobacteriaceae > Mycobacterium > Mycobacterium sp. E1386. The sequence continues at coordinate 83,307 of NZ_LZKH01000070.1, read as the reverse complement.
GCCCGGGAAGATCTCGGTGGCGATGAAGTTGTTGAAGCTGGTCTGCTCTTCGGTCATCGGCAGGCCGCGTTCGAGGATCTGCTCCGGGGTGAACATGGTGATCGTGTGCAGCAGCATCACCCCGTCGTCGGGCAGCACCCGGAAGGCCTTCTGGAAGAAATCGTCGTACCGGTCGTACCCGAAGTGCTCGAACGCGCCGATGGAGACGATCCGGTCGACCGGCTCGTCGAACTGTTCCCAGCCCTGCAGCAGGACCCGCCTGCTGTGCGTGGTGGTCATCGCGTCGAACATCTTCTGCACATGGGCGGCCTGGTGCTCGGACAAGGTCAGCCCGATGACGTCCACGTCGTACTTCTCGAGCGCGCGGCGCATCGTGCCGCCCCAGCCGCAGCCGACGTCCAGCAGCGTCATACCCGGCCGCAATCCCAGCTTGCCGAGCGCCAGGTCCATCTTGCGGAGCTGCGCCTCTTCGAGCGGGATGTCTCGCATGCGGTCGAAGTAGGCGCAGCTGTAGGTCATGGTGGGGTCGAGAAACAACCGGAAGAAGTCGTCGGACAGGTCATAGTGCGCCTGGACGTCCTCGAAGTGCGGCGTCAGGTTCTCTGTCATACCAGCTACGCGCCTTTCCTGAATCCGGGGCCATTCAGCTGTACACGAGTGGGCGGCTCAGCTGGTTCACCCTGGCTTCCCGTAACTGCCGGAATCAAACTTCGGCGCGCGTATGCGGGGAATTCGGATGAGGCTACCCCCGTTTACCCGGAGTCGGCTGGAAATGAGGAGGAACAAATGGAGGCTTGGGACGCGATTCGCGCCCGGCGCAACGTCCGGCAGTACAAACCGGACGCGATTTCCGAAGACGACCTCAATCGCATCGCCGAGGCGGGGTGGCGCGCGCCGTCGGCGAAGAACCGGCAGCCGTGGGACTTCGTGATCGTCACGGACCGGGCGGACCTGCAGGAATTGTCGACCGTGTGGCAGGGCGCGGGGCACATCGCGGGCGCCGCGGCCGCGATTGCCATCGTGGTGCCCGTCCCGCCCGACGAGCGCCGGGTGGTCACCGACAACTACGACGTCGGGCAGGCCACGATGGCGATGATGATCGCGGCCACGGACCTGGGAATCGGGACCGGGCATTCGTCGGTGGGAGACCAGGAGAAGGCGCGGGCCATCCTCGGTGTCCCCGACGACCGGCTGGTGGCCTTCCTGCTGGGTCTCGGGTATCCCGCCGACCGTCCGCTCGCCCCGATCCGCACACCGAATCGGCGGCCCTTCGACGAGGTCATCCACCACGGTCGTTGGTGAGTGAGCGGTCGTAGGCTCTTCCCCGTGCACATGCCGCGCACCTAAGGGACCTGGGGTGGCGAAACGTGCGGCGCCGCAACCTCGGATGGCGCATCAGCTACGGCGGTCCGTGGTTTTCCACCCGCCTGGTCACCGCGACGAAGCCGGGGTGAGGGCCGACGGCTCCTCGAGGTATGCCTCGTCCGCGAATTTGATATCGCATGCGCTATCAAATCGGGCAGAGCCTCATGGTTCCGACATGGCGCCGCCGGGGGCGGGCATGCTTGGGGCCATGAACCGACACGAGATCACCGAGCAGATCGTCCTGGCCCGCCTGAGGCTCGGCCTCACCTGGCAGCAGCTGGCCGAGGCCATCGACCGGCCGGTGGTATGGACCACCGCGGCGCTGCTAGGTCAACACGCCATTCCCGCTGAGCTGGCAAGGATTCTCGCCGAGAAGTTGAACCTGGACGAGTCGGTGGTGCCCGTGCTGGCGGCACCGCCCATGCGGGGCGGGCTGCCGAGCGCGGTCCCCACCGACCCAACGATCTATCGCTTCTACGAGGCCCTGCAAGTTTACGGCGGTGCCATCAAAGAGCTGATCCACGAACAGTTCGGCGATGGCATCATGAGCGCGATCAACTTCAGCGTCGACCTGCAGAAGAAGTCGCACCCGTCCGGCGACCGCGTCGTGGTGACCCTCGACGGCAAATTCCTTCCATACCAATGGGTTTCGTCGGACAGCTGACATGGTGGCCGAGACGAAACCGGTAGACCTCGTTCTCTCCGGCGGGGGCGTGAAGTTCATCGGCCTGGTCGGCGCGGTCGCCGCGCTCATGGATGCGGGCTACTCGGCCTATCGGGTGTCGGGTGTTTCGGCGGGATCGGTGGTCGCGGTCATCTCGGCCGCCGCATCCAACGGCAATCAACTGACCAGTGGTCAGATCAGGGAACTCGCGTTGTCGGTGCCGTTGCGCCGTTGGCGTGACGCGGGGCCGGTGCCCTTCGTCGGGTCCGCCTGGGGGCTGGCGCGAGACACGGCCATGTACCGCGGCGATTTCGCCCACGAGTGGATCCGCAGCGAGCTGAAGAACCTGGGGGTCGTCACGTTCGGTGATCTGGCCCTCGACGACCGCGATCTTCCTCCCGAACGGCGCTACAAGGTGGCGGTCACGGTCGCCGATGTCACCGCGGCGCAGCTGGTGCGGCTGCCCTGGGACTATCGGCGGCTTTACGGGCTCGATCCCGACGAGCAGCCCGTCGCCGACGCGGTCCGCGCCTCGATGGCGATCCCGTTCTTCTACCCGCCGGTCAGGCTGACCGACACCATGGGGCTCACGTCGAACCTGGTCGACGGCGGGGTGCTGTCGAATTTCCCGGTCGACTCGCTGGACCGCACCGACGGCAAACCGCCGCGCTGGCCGACGTTCGGGATCACGGTGATGCCCAAGCTCGCCGAGGGTGTGGACCAGGTGTTCCCCGCGTTGCGCCCGCTGCGCTTCCTCAAGCAGTCCGCCCTGCTGCAAAGCCTTTTCACCACCATGCTGGTCGGCCACGACCAGGCGCAGCTGAGCCTGCCGTGGGTCAAGTGCCGCACCATCGGGGTCGCGTCCACCGACGTGAGCGTTCTCGACTTCGGTATTTCCAGGGGGCGCCTGGAGGAGCTCTGCGACCGGGGCTATGCGGCCGCGCAGGATTTCCTGTCGACCTGGGACTGGCCGGCGTATCTGGACCGGTTCCGATGAATCGTCGTGGAAGTGAAGTGACGGCGCGACGCGCACGTGTCACACTGGCGGCGAGGAGGCGAAGGGAACGCGGTGGCGGCTAGCAGCGGCCACCGCGTTCGCCATTCAGTTCATCATCACCTGCGGTGACAGTTCCTTCAGCATCGCGTTGGCCCAGCGCATCTGGCGCAGCGTCTCGGGGTGGCAGCGCGACGCCAGGCTCAGCAGTTCGGAATCCTTGGCGGCCTGCGCACCCTGGGCCAACAGCTCCCAATCCAACGACACCCCCGCCGCCAGGCGGTGAATCCGCCGCAAATCGGCGAGCAACACCAGGCCGGGCTCCGGTCGGTGCCGCAAGATGCCGCTCATCCGGGACTGCACGGCTCCGGTGATCACGCGGGTGCGGGGGTCGGCCGACAGGTGCAGACCGTAGTGCCGGCCGTGCTCGGCCAACTCGTTCAGGTGCTGCCGCGACCAGCCGGCCAGGTCTTGCGCCAGGTGATTGATGTCCTGGTCGCTGCGGTGCCGGGCGGCCACCAGGTTGAGGTTGTGGGCCAGTTTGCGTTCGGAGCGGTGCAGCTCGCGGATCGCCAATTTGAGCTTCATCGCCGGGCCCCGGTCGCCAGGACCTCGGTCACTGCGGCGGCCGACCCGCCCGCCGTGGCGGGCACCGCCCCATTGACCGGCGCGGACGCCGCGGTGGTGGGCGCGTGCGCGGCGCCGTTTGTCTCGGGCCGGCCCACCCGGCTCTTCTCGATCCGGGCGGCCGCGGTCTTGTAGATCGGCTGTTTGGAAACAGGATCCCAATCGGTCAGGGTGAGTTCGTTGCCGGCCCGCTGATGGGCCCTGCTGCCGGCGTCCCAGTAGCCGTAATGGAAGGGCACGAACAGGACGCCGTCGCGGATGCCGCAGATGCGGGCAGCGCAGGTGACGCGGCCGCGCGGCGTGCTCACCTCGACGAGGTCGCCCTCGCCGATGCTCAGCCGCCGGGCGTCGGGTTCTGAGACCTCGACCCACACCTCAGGCGCGGCGTCCTGAAGTTGTTGGGCCCTAGCGGTTTTCGTGCGGGTGTGGAAATGGTAGACGGTGCGACCGGTGATCAACACGAACGGATATTCGGAGCTGGGCCGCTCGTGCGGGGGAAGGTATTCGGCCGCCTTGATGATGGCCTTGCCGAAGGGATTCATCGAGCGGTATTCATCTCGCTGCAACGGGGCGCCCGTGATCAGGTCTTTGCCGTAGGCCTCACAGTAATCCGGTGCCGCCCAGAATTTGGCGTCGGCGTAGAGTCGTTCGGTGCCGTCGGGATGCTCTGCGTTGCAAGGCCATTGGATGCCGCTGCCGCCGCGCAGCTTCTCATAGCTCAAGCCGGTGTAGTCGCACGGCCGGCCCGCGGTGCATTTTTTCCACGCCTCGAACGCCGACTCGGGATCGGTCCACGGCGGGAACGGTTGGCCGTCGGAGTCGCGGAAGTCCATCCGGCGCGCGTAGTCAAGGAAGATGTCGAGATCCGAACGCGCGGAACCCGGTGGCTCCACGGCCTTTTCGGACAGGTGCACGGTGCGGTCCGCGTTGGTGAAGGCGCCGGTTTTCTCCCCCCACGCCGCGGCCGGCAACACCACGTCGGCCAGTGCGGCGGTTTCGGTCATGAAGATGTCCTGGACGATGAGGAACAGCCGCTCCTGGGAGAGGATGTCACGGATGCGCGGCAACTCGGGCAGCGACACCGCGGGATTGGTGGCGGTGACCCACAACATCCGCAGGGTCCCCTCTTCGGCGAAGCGGAACATCTGCATGGCATGGGTGGGCGGGGCGTAGTGCGGAATCTGCAGGGGCTCCAGGTTCCACAACTTCGCCAGTTCCTTGATGTGCGAGTCGTTGGACCAGTTGCGGAAGCCGGCCAGGTCACCGTCCGCGCCGCACTCGCGGGTGTTCTCGGCGGTCGGTTGCCCGTTCATCTGCAGCACCCCGCAGCCCGGCTTGCCCAGCATGCCGCGCACCAGGTGAATGTTGTTGACCTGCACGGCCGCCGCGGTCGCCTGATGTGATTGATAGAACCCCTGCAGCACGGTGGACAGTAACCGCTCGGCGGTGCCAAGTAGTCGCGCCGCGCGCCGGATGTCCTCGGCCGCCACCCCGCAAATTTCGGCGACCCGTTCGGGCGGAAACTCCTCGACCCGGCCGCGCAGCTCGTCGAAACCGACTGTGTGCGTGTCGATGTAGTCCCGATCGATCCAGCCGTGACCGATGATCTCGTGCAGCAGGCCGTTCATCAACGCCACGTTAGTGCCGGGCAGCGGTGCGAGGTGAACGGTGGCGTGCCGGGCAACCGGTGTGAGCCGGGGGTCGACGCACACGATCGCCGGCGGCGAATCGCCGGCCAGCCGGTCCAGCATCCTGGCCCACAACACAGTTTGCGTCTCGGCGACGTTGTGGCCGAACAGCGCGATGACGTCGGCATGGTCGACGTCTGTGTAGGAACCCGGTTGTCCGTCGCAGCCGAACGATTCCTTGAGCGCCTCGGCCGCCGTCGCGGTGCACAGGCGGGTGTTGCCGTCGACGTGGTTGGTGCCGATCGCCCCGTGCGCGATGGCCCCCTGGGTGTAGTACGCCTCGAGGAACAACTGCCCGGAGGTGTAGAAGCCGATGGAACTGGGGCCGTAGTTGTCGAGGAGTTGCCTACTGCGAGCCACGATGTGGTCCATCGCGGTGTCCCAGTCGCACGGCCGCAGCTTGCCGCCGACCCGAATCATCGGACTGGTCAACCGGTCTCGCGAGTTATTGGCCTGCCAGCCGAACAGGTCTTTGGGGTCGAGCCGGCCGTGGTTGACGCGGTCGACGGCTCGGCCCCGCACCCCCACGATCCGCCCGTCCTTGACGGCGATGTCCAGGCCGTCTCCGTTGGAATGCAACACCGCCGCCGACTGCACCCAGCGGTCCACCGACTCGGGCGTGACGCCGTCGGCCAGGTAGGTGTCGACGCGCTCGGGCCACCGTGTGCCCGGTTCGTAGGGGGTCCGCGTCCCCCAGGGTTCCGCGATCCGGTCTACTGTCACGCCGGTGGGCGTACCCGGCCGCCGGTGTCCAAAACGTCGAGGCCAGGGGGGCGGGCCGCGTTAAAGCCCGAACTCGGCCTCGATGCCGTCGATCCCGGCGCGAATGGCCTTCAACGCGTCGGCGCGGGCGCGCAGCTTCGTTGCGGCGTGGGCGTGTTGGTGCAGACCGGCGAATTCGCGCGCGGCCTCCTCGGCCCGGCTCACCACCATCTCCGGCAGCACGATCTCGTCAACGAAGCCGGCGGCCAGCGCGGTCTCACCGAAGAACGTCTTGGCGAGCCCGACGGCTTGCTGGTAAGCCGACTGCGTCAGACGCAGCTTCATGATCTCCAGCGCCGCGTACGGGATGACCATGCCGATCGCCACCTCGTTGGCCTGAATGTTGTAGGCGTGCGCGGCCACCCGGTGATCGCCGGATGAGAGCAGAAAGGCCCCCATCGCGATGGCGTGCCCGGTGCAGGCCATCACGACCGGCTTGGGATGGGACAGCAGCCGATAGGACAGCTCGAAGCCGCCCCGCAGCATGTCGATCGCCGGCTGCGCCTCGCCCGAGGTCAGGATCTTCAGGTCGAACCCGCCGCTGAACACCCGCTCGTTGCCGGTGATCACCAACGCCCCGGCGTTGTCCGCGTCGGCCCGGTCGATCGCCTCGCCCAGCGCTTGCTGCATCGTCGGACCCAAGGCGTTGACCTTGCCGTCGTCCATCTTGATGACCGCGATGGAATCCTTGAGGCTGTAGTGGACCGGGCCGCTCATCGGTTGCTGGCTCCTTGCCGTCACGCGGGCTGACTGTGGTGTTTGCCCAGGTCGTCCTCGGCCTCGCCCCAGCGCAGGCTGACATCGGTGGGCTCGTCGAGCTGGCGGGAGCGCCATCTGTCCTGCGTTTCCCGCACCGCGCCGTTGATCCGTTCGATCTCGCTGCGGAACACCTCGGGACGGGTTTCCTTGCTCGCGTAGTGGAAGTAGGTCAGCAGCCCGCGCAGCAGCTCCAGCTTCTGCTTCTCGCGTTTCGCCAGGTCGTGGGTCGTCATCAACTCGATGCGCTGGACCGGCGGCAGGGAGTCCCAGTCCAGCACCACCTGGGTTTCCAGCGGAACGCGCTCGCGCTCCCAGAACCGGCGCCCATTCGGGCGCTTCGGCCGGTCGAAGTAGCTGATGGTGCCGGTGAAGCGGGACTCGATGCCGCTGCCGATTTCGGCGCGGTCGAGCGCCGAATCCCACACCATGCGCCATTCCTGACCGGGGGCCAGCACTGGCAACTCGCGGGGGAGTCGCAGTTCGGCGACGTCGGCGTAGCCGTCGGTGGCGTTCTCGTATTCGGCCACCGTCGGCGGATTCAGGAACGAGAACGTGATGTCGTACGCCGCGGTCTGACCGAAGTTCCTGACCACCAATTCGATGACGTGCCAGTCGGCCGGGTGCGGTTCCATGAACATGGCGACCTGCGGCCGGGTCTGTTCCGCGGCGAGTCGGCGGTTGCGGGTGATCTGCCGGTTGGTGAAGATCAGGGTGACAACGGCGAGCGCGATCGCCGCCCACGCCGCCCACGCGATCCAGGTGCTGGACCCAGTGTGCGTGATTCCGTTCCAGCTGTCCTGGATCCACCCCATGGAATCCACCCTCCGCTTATATCACAGGCCGGTTGCCGTCTCGTTCGGATCGAGCGAGCCCGCTCAGCCGCCCATCAGCATTCGCCACTGCGCCAGGTCCGCGGCGCGATAGACGTAGTTGGAACGTTTGACTTCCGACAACGATGCGCTCGGCTCCGCCGAATACCAGTGCCCGGGAAAGACCGTGGGGTCGCCGGGCAGGGTCGCGAGTTGCTGCAGGCTGCGGTACATCTCGTCGGAGTCGCCGCCGGGAAAGTCGGTCCGGCCGCAGCCCTCCAGGAACAACGTGTCACCGGCCACGAGGCGGCCATCGAGCAGGAAGCACTGGCTGCCCGGCGTGTGGCCGGGAGTGTGCAGCAATTCGATCTCGATGCCGCCGATGCTGACCTTGTCGTGATTCTCGTGGGCGGTGAGGTCGCCGAGGCTGACCCCGGTGACTCGCGAAACCCATTGCGCCTCATGGGTATTGACATGCACCGGCACGGCTTTCCGTTCCAGCAGCTCGGCCAGGCCCTGCAGGGTGAAGCCCATCATCGATCCGCCCACGTGGTCGGGATGATGATGGGTCACCAGCACTCCCGACAGGTGCATGCCGTCGACCTCGAGCGTGTCGAGCAGTTCGCCGGCCGCGTAGGCGGGGTCGACCACCACGCAATCGCCCGTTTCCCGGTCGCCGATCAGGTAGGCGAAGTTGCGCATTTGGGTCGCGAACATGTCGCCGGTGGCGAAATCGCGCCCCGAGAGCAGTTGGCGAAAGTACAGCCGGTCCGTTGACACGTGACCAGACTAGGACGTGCCCGCCAAGGGTCGGCAGCGCCGCCTCGAAGTCGGCAAAACACCGTCCGTGAGCAGCGATTGGGTGTCTGGGCAGTGGGTATTGTTGGCGCATGAGGAAGAAGGTCGAGATCGAGATCGACGTCGATCTGATTGACGAGGCGATTCGCCGCTTCCAACTCGCCGATGCCCGCGAGGCCGTCAACCTGGCGTTGCGCACCCTGCTCACCGGAGCCGAGGCCGGCCAATCGGACGAAGAGTACGACGAGTTCAGCGACCTCAGCGCGTGGCAGCCGCGCCGGAGCGGCGACGGCGGGGATTAACGCCCGTGGTTTGGTCCGGCTGCGAGCCAGGCTGTACCCTCTTTTAGGCCCACGGCACTGCCGATTCGGGTGAACGGCCCCCTTAGCTCAGTCGGTAGAGCGTTTCCATGGTAAGGAAAAGGTCAACGGTTCGATTCCGTTAGGGGGCTCGGCGGACGCCGAGCAGGCGCGGCGGCCACGACCCCAAAATGGGGTGGCCAGAGGCGATGTAGCTCAGTCGGTTAGAGCGAACGACTCATAATCGTTAGGTCGCCGGTTCGAGTCCGGCCATCGCTACAACACAACAATGCACTTTGAGAGATTTGAGAGAGAACCGTCATGGCTTCCAGTACCGACGTGCGGCCGAAGATCACCTTGGCCTGCGAGGTGTGCAAGCACCGCAACTACATCACCAAGAAGAACCGCCGGAACGACCCGGACCGCATGGAGCTGAAGAAGTTCTGCCCGAACTGCGGCAAGCACCAGGCGCACCGAGAGACACGCTAGCGGCGGCCCGCGAGTGATTACTCAGACTGACTAGGTAGATTTTAGAGCCGTGCCGTTAACCGAAGATATCGTCGGTATGCACTACCGCTATCCCGATCATTACGTCGTGGAGCGGGAGAAGATCCGCGAGCACGCGGTCGCCGTGCAGAATGACGACGCCGCATTTCTGGAGGAGAAGGCGGCGGCCGAGCTCGGCTACAAAGGGCTGCTGGCCCCGCTGACCTTCATCTGCGTGTTCGGCTATAAGGCGCAGACGGCGTTCTTCAAGTACGCCAACATCGCCGTCCACGACGCCCAGATCGTCCAGGTCGACCAGGTGCTGAAGTTCAACGCGCCCATCGTGGCCGGCGACAAGCTGTATTGCGACGTCCACGTGGATTCAATGCGCGTGTCGCACGGCACCCAGATCATCGTGACCAAGAACATCATCACCAACGAAGCCGGTGATGTTGTGCAGGAGACCTACACGACCCTGGCGGGTCGTGCCGGTGAGGATGGAGAAGAGGGATTTTCTGATGCCACTGCGTGAGTTCAGCTCGGTGAAGGTGGGTGACCTGCTCCCCGAGCGGACCTACCCGCTGACCCGTCAGGATCTGGTGAACTACGCGGGCGTCTCGGGCGACCTGAACCCGATCCACTGGGACGACGAGATGGCCAAGGTCGTCGGGCTGGACACCGCGATCGCGCACGGCATGCTGACCATGGGCATCGGTGGCGGCTACGTCACCGCGTGGATCGGTGACCCCGGTGCGGTCACCGAGTACAACGTGCGGTTCACCGCGGTGGTGCCGGTGCCCAACGACGGCAAGGGCGCCGAGTTGGTCTTCAACGGCCGGGTGAAGTCGGTGGACCCCGAGACCAAGTCCGTGACCATCGCGCTGACGGCTACCACCGGCGGCAAGAAGATCTTCGGTAGGGCCATCGCGTCCGCGACCCTCGCGTAGGCGGCCTGTTAATGGCGCTGAAAACCGATATCCGCGGAATGATCTGGCGGTACCCGGACTACTTCGTCGTGGGCCGTGAACAGCTCCGCCAGTTCGCCCTGGCCGTCAAGGACCGCCACCCCGCCCACTACCGGGAGGACGCGGCCGCCGCACTCGGCCACGACGCGATCCTCGCGCCGCTGACCTTCGCGACCATCTTCGCCAAGCTGGTCCAGCTGGATTTCTTCCGGCACGTCGACATCGGCATGGAAACCCTGGTGATCGTGCAGGTCGACCAGCGATTCGTGTTCGCCCAGCCGATCAAGGCCGGCGACAAGCTGTGGGCCCGGATGGACGTGATGTCCGTGGACGAACGGTTCGGCGCCGACATCGTCGTCACCAAGAACATCTGCACCAACGAAGATGGCGAGTTGGTCTTGGAGGCCTACACCACGTTGATGAGCCAGTACGCCGACCAGTCGGAGAACCTGCGCTGGGACCCGGAGTCCGGCCAGGTCGTCAGAACGGCGTAATTAGTATCTGACTCGCGCGTCGATGTACACTCGGACCTCGGGGTTTTCCCAGCATTAGCGCGCTTTCCGTGAGTCGAGCAATCGGAAGGCGCGCGTGTCATGTAAGCCCCGGTAGGTAAGCGCAGGTTGGCCTGCCAACCGCGAAGGGGCGTAGCTCAACTGGCAGAGCAGCGGTCTCCAAAACCGCAGGTTGCAGGTTCAAGTCCTGTCGCCCCTGCTGAACGAAAAGGCGTGCCATGGTGGACACTGGAATAGTGGCCGTCCACCACGGGACGGCCCGCGGGACACTAGCAAACTGAAGGAGCATGCGGTGAGCGACGAAGGCGACGCTGCCAACGACGCCGCAAGCGACGGCGCCGACAGGGAGGACGACCGCGCAAACGGCGGCCGGACCGCTGTGGTGACGCGGCCGCAGCGCCCCACCGGCAAACGATCCCGGCAGCGAGTGGCCGACGCCGGCGAGGACGTCGACGTAGAGTCGGCGGACGAGGCCGAGGTTGCCAAGGAGGACAAGGCCACCAAGGGCGCCAAGGCCAAGAAGGCCAAGAAACCGAAGAAGCCGGGGGACCGTTCGGCCAACCCGTTCGTCTTCGTCTTCAACTACCTCAAGCAGGTGGTTGCGGAGATGCGGAAGGTTATCTGGCCCAACCGCAAGCAGATGCTCACCTACACATCGGTGGTGCTGGCGTTCCTGGCTTTCATGGTGGCGCTGGTCGGGCTCGCGGATTTCGGCCTCACCAAGCTGGTGCTGCTGGTGTTCGGCTGAGCGAGAAGATAGAGAGGACTGAAAACCGTGACTACCTTCGACGGTGACACGTCCGCGGGTGAAGCGGTCGACGTAGAAGAGCGCGCCGAGGGCGCTGAGCAGGCCCTGGAAGCGGCCCCGGAAACGGACGCTGAAACCTCAGCGGCCGAGGCCCCCGAGGAGTCGGCCGAGGAGGTCGACCCGGCGGCCGCGCTCAAGGCGGAACTGCGCAGGAAGCCAGGCGACTGGTACGTCATCCACTCCTATGCGGGATACGAGAACAAGGTCAAAGCCAATCTCGAGACCCGTGTGCAGAACCTGGACGTCGGCGACTACATCTTCCAGGTCGAGGTGCCCACCGAAGAGGTCACCGAGATCAAGAACGGTCAGCGTAAACAGGTCAATCGCAAGGTGCTGCCCGGCTACATCCTGGTGCGCATGGACCTGACCGACGACTCGTGGGCCGCGGTGCGCAACACGCCGGGAGTCACCGGGTTCGTCGGGGCGACGTCGCGCCCGTCGGCCCTGACGCTCGACGACGTGGTCAAGTTCCTGCTGCCGCGCGGCGCGACCAAGAAGGCCGCCAAGGGCGCGGCCACCACCGCCGCGGCCGCCGAGGCGGGCGGGCTGGAGCGTCCGGCCATCGAGGTCGACTACGAGGTCGGCGAATCGGTGACGGTCATGGACGGGCCGTTCGCCACGCTGCCGGCGACCATCAGCGAGGTCAACGGCGAACAGCAGAAGCTCAAGGTGCTGGTGTCGATCTTCGGCCGCGAAACGCCGGTCGAATTGACGTTCAGCCAGGTCTCCAAGATTTAGCTCGGGCGGTTGCGCCCACCCCCAGGAAGGAACACCAACATCTCATGGCCCCGAAGAAGAAAGTCGTCGGGCTGATCAAGCTGCAGATCGTGGCGGGGCAGGCCAACCCTGCGCCGCCGGTCGGACCCGCGCTCGGCCAGCATGGCGTCAACATCATGGAGTTCTGCAAGGCCTACAACGCGGCCACGGAGAGCCAGCGCGGCCAGGTCATCCCGGTGGAGATCACGGTCTACGAGGACCGCAGCTTCACCTTCGCCCTGAAGACGCCGCCCGCCGCCAAGCTGCTGCTCAAGGCAGCCGGCGTGGGCAAGGGCTCGGCCGAGCCGCACAAGACCAAGGTCGCGAAGGTCACCTGGGACCAGGTTCGTGAGATCGCCGAGACGAAGAAGACCGATCTCAACGCCAACGACATCGACGCGGCCGCCAAGATCATCGCCGGCACCGCCCGGTCGATGGGGATCACCGTCGAATAGTTTCGAAACACCGTGGGAGGGCCAGCTCCGGCCCGCTGCTTAACCACGACCCAACACCCGATTGGATGAATCAATGAGCAAGAACAGCAAGGCATACCGCGCCGCCGCCGAGAAGGTGGACCGCAACAACCTGTACAGCCCGCTCGAGGCGGCCAAGCTCGCCAAAGAGACCGCGTCGGCCAAGCAGGACGCGACGGTCGAGGTGGCGATCCGGCTCGGCGTCGACCCGCGCAAGGCGGACCAGATGGTCCGCGGCACGGTCAACCTGCCGCACGGCACCGGTAAGACCGCCCGCGTCGCGGTGTTCGCGGTGGGCGACAAGGCCGAGCAGGCGCAGGCCGCCGGCGCCGACATCGTCGGCAGCGATGACCTGATCGAGAAGATCCAGGGCGGCTTCCTGGACTTCGACGCCGCGATCGCGACCCCCGACCAGATGGCCAAGGTCGGCCGCATCGCTCGCGTGCTGGGCCCCCGCGGCCTGATGCCGAACCCCAAGACGGGCACCGTCACCCCCGACGTCGCCAAGGCCGTGGCCGACATCAAGGGCGGCAAGATCAACTTCCGCATCGACAAGCAGGCCAACCTGCATTTCGTCATCGGCAAGGCGTCCTTCGACGAGAAGGCCCTCGCCGAGAACTACGGCGCGGCGCTCGACGAGGTGTTGCGGCTCAAGCCGTCCGCCTCGAAAGGCCGCTACCTGAAGAAGATCACGGTGTCGACGACCACGGGGCCGGGCATTCCGGTGGACCCGTCCGTCACCCGCAACTTCGCGGAGGCCTGAGTCGTAGCGGGCCGGCTACCCGCCGCACTCCGCGATGCGGCGGCGCAGGAACTCCCGGCCCGGCTCGGAACCGTTGACTCGCAACGCTTCTCGGTACCAGGGGAGCGCATCGGCCGGTCTGCCCGCACGCCTGAGCAGGTCGGCTCGCACCGTCGTGACCAGATTGGAGCGGCCGAGCCGGGGGTCGTGGGCCACCTCGTCCAGGGCCGCGAGGCCGGCGTCGGGTCCGTCGCGCAAGCCGACCGCCAGGGCGCGGTTGGCGCGCACGACCGGCGAATCGGTCAGCGCCAGCAGCCGGTCGTAGGCGGCGCAGATGGTGACCCAGTCGGTCTGGTCCCAGGACGGCGCCGTCGCGTGCAGCGCGGCGATCACCGCCTGTGGCAGATAGGGGCCCGGAGAACCCTCGGCACGGCGTAATCGGTCCAGCCCCCGGGCGATTCGGCCGCGGTCCCACCGGTGCCGGTCCTGCTCCTCGAGCGGCACCAGCATCCCGGCGTCGTCCACCCGGGTGGCTCGTCGCGAATCGTGCAGCAGCATCAGGGCCGCCAGCGCGTGGGCCTCGGGCTCGTGCGGCATCAGCGCGCACAGTTCACCGGCCAGCCGGATCCCCTCGTCGCACAGTTCGTCGCGGATCGCCGACGGGCCCGCCGTCGACCAATAGCCCTCGGTGAACACCGAGTAGACACAACCGAGCACGTGTGGTGTGCGTTCGGGCAGCAGCTCGGCGGGCGGCACCCGCAGCGGGATGTTGGCGTGGCGAATCTTGTTCTTGGCACGCGTGATTCGCTGACCGATCGCGGCGTCGGTCTGCAGCAGCGCGCGGGCGATCTCGGTGACGGTCAACCCCGACACCAGCCGAAGGGTGAGCGCCAGCTGCGATTGCCGGTCCAGGGCGGGGTGTGCGCAGGTGAACATCATCCGCAGCTCGTCGTCGCGAACGGGGGACGGGTCGGTGTGATCGGTGCGCGCCCGGATATCGTCGATCACGGCCGCCAATTCCTTTCCGGGACGAACGGATTCGCGGCGCAGGCGGTCGCGCGCCCGGTTGCGGGCGACGGTCACCAGCCATCCGCCGGGATTGTCCGGCGGGCCGTCGCGGTCCCAGCTGCGAAGCGCCTCGGCGCAGGCCTCCTGGACGGCGTCCTCCGCGACGGTGAGGTCGCCGGACCACCGCGCGAGCGCGGCGACGGCGGGCCCCCATTCCCGCCGGAAGACGCCGTCCAGGTCGGACATCACTGGTGCGTTACAGTCCCGAGACTCCGGCCAGTTGCCGCACCTGCACGGTCGAGGCGGGGATCATCGAGGCCAGCTTGACGGCCTCGTCGCGGTCCGCGGCGGCGAGCAGGTATACGCCCGTGGCGATTTCGGCGCCCTCCACGTATGGCCCATCGGTGATGAGGACCTCGCCGTCGCGCACCCGCACAGTGGTGGCGGTGGACCGGTCGTGCAACGCGGCGCCGCCAAGGATGTGATCACCCGCGGCCGCATGGAGCTCGGCGTGGCGTGCCGCGACGGCCTCCCACTCCGGGGTGCCCGGCGTATGGGCCGATGCCGGGGGTTCCAGCAGCAGCGCCAACCAGTCGTTTCCCGTGAGCTTGCGGGACGGTTCGATCGCGTGGACCACCGGCCAGACTTCCACCGCTCCGAACTGGGCGACCGGGACGTCGCGCGCCAGCGCCAGCGCCTCGTCCAGGTTCTCCGCTTCGAACACGTAGTAGCCGCAGGCCACTTCGGCGGACTCGGCGAACGGGCCGTCGGTGGTGACCGGCGCGTCCGGCCCGCCGGTGATGACCGCCGCGCTGGCAGCGGGCGCGAGCGCGTCACCGGCTTTGATCGCCGGGCCGGCTTTGGCGTGGAAGCTCTCCCAGGCGGCCATGCCGGCCGCCCACTCTTCAGGCGTGCGGTCTCGCTCCTTGGCGATCAGCAGGGCGAAATATTGCATGTTCGTCACCTCCGGTAGTGAGCGAAGCCTCCTGCTCCACTCTCTACCTATCCGACGAACGACGCAGCCCTAATCCGACACAGCCAGAGCCGGACTACGCAGCCGCCCCCGGCTTCAGGTACGTCACCAGGCTGACGTCGAGCGCCTCGTCGGTGAAGTAGTGCTCGCACCCGCGCAGGTACTTGATGTAGCGGTTGTAGACCTCTTCGGACGTGACCTCGATGGCCTTCTGCTTGTTGGACTCCAGCGTGTCGCCCCAGATGTGCAGCGTTTTGATGTAGTGCGGCCGCAGTGAAAGCGGTGCAGGCACAATGAAACCCGCCTTCTCGCCATGGTCGACCATCATCTGGGTGGACGGCAGCCGGCCACCCGGGAAGATCTCGGTGATGATGAACTTGATGAACCGGGCCGTCTCGAAGGTCAGCTTCTTGCCGCGGGCGGCCAGGTCGTACGGGTGGTAGCTGACGCTGCTCTGCACGGTCATCCTGCCGTCCTCGGGCATGATGTCGAAAGTCCGCTTGAAGAAGTCGTCGTAGTTCTCGTGCCCGAAGTGCTCGAAAGCCTCGATCGACACGATGCGGTCGACGGGCTCGTTGAAGTCCTCCCAGTTCTGCAGCCGCACCTCACGCGAGCGGTTGGTGTCGATGGAGGCCAGCACCTCCTCACATCGGGCGTGCTGGTTCTTGGACAGGGTCAGGCCGATGACGTTGACGTCGAACCGCTCGACCGCGCGCTTCATGGTGGTGCCCCAGCCGCAGCCGATGTCGAGCAGGGTCATCCCCGGCTTGAGGTCCAGCTGGTCCAGGTTCAGGTCGATCTTGGCGTACTGGGCCTCTTCCAGCGTCATGTCGTCACGCTCGAAGTAGGCGCAGCTATAGGTCCGGGTGGGGTCCTGGAACAGGGCGAAGAAGTCGTCGGAGACGTCGTAGTGCGCCTGAATGTCCTCGGGCGCCGTCCGGATCTTCGTCGGGCTAGCCGGTTGATCAGCCATTTTCGTCTGGTTCTCCTGGATGAAGTTCACTGCGGATTTCCCACGGCTTTGCCTCGGGGTGTGACGTGCAACGATACCCAACTCTACTTTTCCAGCGTGAATTGGTTGCAGTCGATGTACCCCGTGCGGAAAGCCCCGGCGCAGCCGGTCAAATACTTCAGGTAGCGCTCATACACCTCTTCGGACTGGATTTCGATGGCCTCGGCGCGGCGCGCCTGCAGGGCGCCGGCCCACAGGTCGAGGGTCCTGGCGAAGTCGGTCCGCAGCGACTGGACGTTCGTCACCCGGAAGCCGATCTTCGTCGAGTGCTCCCCGATGGTCTCGATCATCGGCAGCCGGCCGCCCGGAAATATCTCGGTCAGGATGAACTTGATGAACCGCGCGACTCCCATCGTCAGGGGCAGGCCGCGCTCGATGGCCTGCCTTCCGTGCAACCCCGTGATCGAGTGCAGCAGCATCACACCGTTGCGGGGCAGGGCGGTGTAGGCGAATTTGAAGAAGTCGTCGTAGCGGTGAAAACCGAAGTGCTCCAACGCCTCCACGATGACTATGCGATCCACGGGTTCGCTGAACTCGGCCCAGTCGCACAGCAGCGCCCGCCGCGACCGGCCGCTGTCGATCCCGTCGAGCACCTGCTGGCAATAGGCGTGCTGATTCCTGGACAGGGTCAGCCCGACGACGTTGACGTCGTAGCGCTCGACGGCGCGTTTCAACATCGAACCCCAACCGCAGCCCACGTCGAGCAGGGTCATCCCCGGCTCGAGCCCGAGCTTGTCCAGCGTGAGGTCGAGCTTGGCGAGCTGTGCCTCCTGCAGGGTCATGTTCTCGCGGGGGAAGTACGCGCAGCTGTAGGTGCGGGTGGGGTCCTGGAAGAGGGCGAAGAATTCGTTCGACAGGTCGTAGTGCGCCCGTACGTCGTCGAAATTGGAGCGCGTACGAACAGCGCTGGCCGGGTTGTCAGACATCTGTCCTCCCGAGAGGACGGCCACCAGGAGGCGGCCATCTCCGGGGGCACGCTACTCGCGCGGGATCGAAAACCGCGCATTTGCGCGCGCGTGCGCCGAAGTTTTTACCGGGCGCATTCTCAGGGCCGATGCCGGCCGACGGGCGCTACTTGGTCAGCGTGTACTGGGCCACGTTGGAGATGCCCTTGCGGAAGAGCTCCGCGCAGCCGGTGAGATAGCGCATGAAGCGGTTGTAGACCTCTTCGGACTGGACGGCGATGGCGCGTTCGCGATTCGCCTCGAGATTGGCCGCCCACGTGTCCAGTGTCCGCGCGTAATGCGGCCGCAGATATTGGACCTGCTCGACCGAGAAGCCGCTGGCTTGCGCATTGTCGACGATGTCGGGTTCGCCGCACATCTGCCCGCCGGGAAAGATTTCCTTCCCGAGGAAGTGGAAGAAACGCAGATCGGTCATGGTGATCGGGATGCCGCGCTCTTTCCATTGCGACTGCGGATACGTGAAAATGCTGTGCATCATCATCCGGCTGTCGTCGGGGAGGGTCTTGTAGGCCCAGTCCCAGAATGCGGGCCAGCGTTCCTTCTTGAACGCGTCGAAGGCCTCAAAGCTGATGATCCGATCGACCTGCTCGTCGAACTCTTCCCAACCCTGCAGCCGGGCCTCGGCCCGCCGCGTCGTCGGAATGGCGGCCAACCGTTCTTTGGTGCGCGCGTAGTGGTTGCGGCTCAGCGTGATGCCGATGACGTTCACGTCGTATTTCTCAACCGCGCGGACCACGGCCCCACCCCACCCGCACCCGACGTCGAGCACCGTCATGCCCGGCTCGAGCTTCAGCTTGTCCAGCCCCAGGTCGAGCTTGGCGAGCTGCGCCTCTTCCAGCGTCATGTCGTCGTTCTCGAAGTAGGCGCAGGTGTACACCATGTTGGGGTCGAGGAACAGCGCGAAGAAGTCGTCTGAGATGTCGTAGGTTGCCTGCGACTCTTCGTAATACGGCTTCAGCTTGGCCATTGGTGGACCCACCTCCTTGGACAACCGTACAACTCGGCGATACGGACCGGGATCGCAGGGGAAGCGTTTCTCTCGAGTGATTTCGGCTCAGTTCGCTCTGGCGAAGTTGCCCGCCAGCACGCCGATCACCTGATCCCACAACTGCTGTGGCAGATCATGGCCCATCCCGTCGAATAACACCAATCGGGCGCCGTCGATGGACCTGGCCACCGCGCGACCACCGAATGGCCGCATCAGCTTGTCCGCCCGGCCGTGAATCACCACGGTCGGGGCGGCGGTCCGGCGGTTGTAGCGCCTCAGGCTGCCGCTGCCCAGCACCGCGTCGAAATGCCTTGCGACGCCCCACGGGTAATAGCTGCGTTCGTAGCTTTCGATGGCCTCGGCCCGAAGTTGTTCCTCGGAAGCCAAAAAGCGCCTGCTGCCGATGATCTTGCTGACCCGGATGGCGTTGTCGACGATCACCTCGCGCGGCGAGCTCGGCGGCGGCCCCTTGATCAGCGCCAGCAGCTGGCGCGGACCGGGCGGCGGCAGGAAGGCCGAGTTATTGCTGGAGAAGATGACCCCGAGGGTTCTCGTCCGCTCATGGAATCGCGCCGCGAAAATCTGGGCGATCATGCCGCCCATCGACGCGCCCACGATGTGCGCGTGCTCGATGCCCAGATGATCCAGCACGGCCGCGGCGTCGTCGGCCATGTCCTCGAGCTTGTATGCCGCTTCGCTCGGCAGGCCCAGCCAGGAGCGCGCCAGTCGCGCCACCAGCGGCTGCCCCGAGCTGCGGTGCCGGGTTTTGCTCGACAGGCCGACGTCCCGGTTGTCGTACCGGATGACGCGCAGCCCGTGGCTGACCAGCCGCTCGCAGAAGTCGGTTCGCCACAGCAGCAGCTGGGCGCCCAGCCCCATGATCAGCAGCACGGGCGGGTCGTCGATGTCGCCCATGTCCTCGTAATAGAGCTTCAGGTCGCCGTTGGGATCAAAGACAGTGGCGTGCCCGGTGCGGATCTGCATCAGACTTCTTCGGACTGGTGCTCGCGGCTGACCTCGACCATGAAGTTGGCGAAGTAGCCGGTCAGCTGCGGGTCGGACATCATCTGCCACTTGGGGGCGAGCAATTTCATGTACCGCTCGACGTAGAGGAACTGCTTGCCGATCAACACCAGCTCGCGCGGCAGCTTGACGTCGTAGGCGTCGGCCAGCGCCGACAGCTGCCGCCCGATGTCGGCGTAGGACAGGTCGCCCAGCGTCTGCATGGTCAGCGGGGTGGCGAATTTCTCCAGGTCCTTGGCGGCCTGGGCCTCGGGCTTCATGGTCCCGACGGCGCCCATCAGCACGACGATCTTGCCCGCCGCGGCGTGGTCCTTCTTGACCAGCAGCGCGTACACCAGCTCGCGCAGCAGCCAGCGGGTGCGCGGGTCGATGCGGCCCATGATCCCGAAGTCGAAGAACACGATGCGGCCCGCCTCGTCGACGTAGAGATTGCCGGCGTGCAGGTCGCCGTGGAACAGCCCGTGCCGAAGGCCGCCCTCGAAAAGCGAGAACAGCAGCGCCTTCACCAGTTCGACCCCGTCGAAACCGGCCTTGCGGATGGCCGCGACGTCGTCGATGCGGATGCCGTGCACGCGCTCCATCGTCAGCACCCGCTCGGAGGTGAAGTCCCAGTGCACCTGCGGCACCCGGATGTTCTTGCCCAGCGGCGAGCCGTGCAGGTGCGAGACCCACGCGTCCATCGACTGCGCCTCGAGCCGGAAGTTCAGCTCCTCGGCCAGGTTGTCGGAGAAGTCGGCGACCACGTCCTGCGCCGAGAGCCTGCGGCCCAGCTTGGCCAGTTCGACGGCCTGGGCGAAGCGTTTGAGGATCTGCAGGTCGGCGGCCACCCGGCGCCGGATGCCCGGGCGCTGGATCTTGACGACCACGTCTTCGCCGGTGTGCAGGGTCGCGTAGTGCACCTGGGCGATCGACGCCGACGCGAACGGCGTCTCCTCCCACTTGGCGAACAGCTCGGCGGGGTCGCCCCCGAGTTCCTCGACGAAGAGCTTGTGCACCTCTTCGGTGTCGGCGGGCGGCACCCGGTCGAGCAGGCCGCGGAACTCGCGGGACAGCGATTCGCCGAACGCCCCGGGGCTGGACGCGATGATCTGGCCGAATTTCACGTACGTCGGGCCGAGGTCGGCGAAGGTCTGCGGGAGCTGCTTGATCACCTTCTGCTGCCACGGGCCTTTGCCGGGCAGCTTGGTGATGACGCGCGCGGCGGTGCGGGTGACCTGCCAACCGGTGACGGCGACCCGGGCCGCTTCCACCGGCAGCGGCACCCGGTCCAGCCTGGCCACGTCTCGATGTTTGGTAGAGCTCATCTAAAGCAGTCTGCCAAATCGGCGAAGCCAGTCCCAATTTCTAGCTCGGGCTCCAGGGTTGTACCCAGCCCTGGACCGCCCAGCCCTCGAGGCCCGCGATCAACTCGTACATGGTGGCGCCGTCGATGGTTTCGCGGATGATGTCCGCGTGCCCGGCGTGCCGGGCCAACTCGTTGATCACGTGCAGGATCACCCAGCGCACCGACCAGGCCTTCTGGTCCTTGGGAAACCACGGGATGTCCTGCGGAACCGGCACCGCCGCGTCGAGGTCCGCGGTCTCCGCCAGTCGCAGCGATGCCGCGTTCTGTTCCTCGAATGCCCGCAGCAGGCCGGCCAGCGTCTCGTCGGGCCGCATTACGTGCTGATCCGCGAAGTCCTTGGTGATCTGCTCGAACGGGCGAGTGTCTTTCGGCGGCGCGTCCGGCGCCGCGGCGACGCGCGCCATCCAGCTGCGCTGCATCCCGGTGGCGTGCTTGATCAGCCCGCCGATCGACAACGCGCTGACCGAGGGGGTGGACCGCGCCTGTTCGTCGGTCAGGCCGTAGGACACCGCGAAATACGCGCTTTGGTGGTAGGCCAGGTATTCGCACAGGGCGCTGCGTTCGTCGGCTACGGGCCGGGCAAGAGCGGGCATTACCGGATATTAGGTCTCCTCCGCCGTAAGGTGCGGGGATGCAGCTGGTTTCGGCCCACTCGGCCGAGCTGTTCGTCGGGCCGCCGGACGCGCCGTTGCAGCTGGCCCGCATCACCATTGCCGCGGTGCCCGCCCCGACGCCGGTCCGCGTCGAGGGGGACGGGTTGAGCGGGGAGGCGGTGGCCGGAGTCGGCGAGCAGGTCGTCGAGGTCCCGGTCAGGGTGGACCGCCCGGTCGTCGGACAGCGGCGCGCGGCGCGGGCGCTGGCCGCGGGTGCCGTCGAGCCATTCGAGTTCGTCGTGGCCGAGCCCGGCTGGACCATGTTCATGGTCAGCCACTTCCACTACGACCCGGTCTGGTGGAACACCCAGGGTGCATACACCAGCGAGTGGACCGAGGACCCGACGGGACGTGCCCGGCAGACGAACGGATTCGCACTCGTGCACGCGCACCTCGAAATGGCCCGCCGCGAGCCCGAGTACAAGTTCGTGCTGGCCGAGGTCGACTACCTCAAGCCGTATTGGGACACCCGCCCCGAGGACCGCGCCGACCTGCGCCGGTTCATCGCGCAGGGCCGCGTCGAGGTGATGGGCGGCACCTACAACGAACCCAACACCAACCTCACCAGCCCCGAGACGACCATTCGGAACCTGGTGCACGGCATGGGCTTTCAGCGCGAGGTGCTGGGCGCCGACCCGGCGACCGCGTGGCAGCTGGACGTGTTCGGCCACGACCCGCAATTCCCCGGGATGGCCGCGGACGCCGGGCTGACATCGAGCTCGTGGGCCCGGGGCCCGCACCACCAGTGGGGGCCCGCCCTCGGCGACGGGGACATCGAGCGGATGCAGTTCAGCAGCGAATTCGAGTGGATTTCACCGTCGGGCCGCGGCCTGCTCACCCATTACATGCCGGCGCATTATTCGGCGGGCTGGTGGATGGACTCGGCGACGTCGCTCGGCGAGGCCGAGGACGCCACCGTTGCCCTGTTCGATCAGCTCAAGAAGGTCGCGCTGACGCGCAACGTCCTGCTGCCCGTCGGCACCGACTACACGCCGCCGAACAAGTGGGTGACCGCCATCCACCGCGACTGGGCCGCGCGCTACACCTGGCCGCGCTTCGTGTGCGCGCTGCCGCGGGAGTTCTTCGCGGCCGTGCGCGCCGAACTGGCCGAGCGCGGCCGCGTGCCGTCGCCGCAGACCCGGGACATGAACCCGATCTACACCGGCAAGGACGTCTCCTTCATCGACACCAAGCAGGCCAACCGGGCCGCGGAGAACGCCGTCCTGGAGGCCGAGCGGTTCGCCGTCTTCGCCGGGCTGATGTCGGGCGCCGAGTACCCGCAGGCGGCGCTGGCCAAGGCGTGGGTGCAGCTCGCGTACGGGGCGCACCACGACGGCATCACCGGCTCGGAGTCCGACCAGGTCTACCTCGACCTGCTGACCGGCTGGCGCGACGCGTGGGAGCTTGGCCGCGCGACGCGCGACGCGTCGCTGGCGCTGCTTTCCCGCGCGGTCGACGCCGACGTGGTCGTGTGGAATCCGCTGGCACAGAAGCGGACCGACGTCGTCACCGCGCGGCTCGACACGCCAGTGGCCGGCGGGGCCCGGGTGCTGGACACCGACGGTGCCGAGTTGCCCGCACACGTCGAGCACGGCGGCCGGTCGGTGACCTGGCTGGCGCGGGGAGTGCCGTCGATGGGGTGGCGGGGCTACCGGCTGGTTCCCCATGACGGCCCGAGCGGCTGGGAACCCGTGGTCGGCGCGGCGATCGCGAACGAGCACTTCCGCCTGGAGGTCGACCCGGCGCGCGGCGGGGGAGTCGTGTCCCTGGTCGCGGACGGCCGCGAGCTGATCGCCGAGGGCCTGGTGGGCAACGAGCTCGCGGTCTACGAGGAGTACGCGGCGCATCCGACGCAGGCCGAGGGCCCGTGGCACCTGTTGCCCAGGGGGCCGGTGGTGTGCTCGTCGGAGTTACCGGCGCGGGCGCGGGCCTACCACGGCCCGCTGGGGCAGCGGATCGTCGTCACCGGGCGGATCGGAGCGGTGGCGCGCTACACGCAGACCCTGACGCTGTGGCGAGGCGTGTCGCGGGTGGACTGCCGCACCACCATCGACGAATTCACCGGGGCCGACCGCCTGGTGCGGCTGCGTTGGCCGTGCCCGGTGCCGGGCGCCATGCCGGTCAGCGAGGTCGGTGACGCCGTCGTGGGGCGGGGCTTCGCGTTGCTGCATGACGGGACCGAGTCGGTGGACACCGCGCGGCACCCGTGGACGCTGGACAACCCGGCCTACGGCTGGTTCGGCCTGTCCTCGGCGGCGCGGGTCCGGGTGGGCGCGCACAGCCGAGCCGTGCGCGCGATCTCGGTGGCCGAGGTGGTGTCGCCGGACGAGGCGGTGTCGGGTCCGCTCGCGCGCGAGCTGATCGTTGCGCTGGCCCGCGCCGGGGTGACGGCGACCTGCAGCGGCGCGGGCAAGCCGCGCTACGGCCACCTCGATGTCGATTCGAACCTGCCCGACGTGCGCGTCGCGCTGGGCGGACCGGCCCGCAACGCGTTCACCAAGGCGGTGCTGGCGCAAGCCGACCCGGTGTATGCCGAAGAGCTCGAGCGCCAGCTGGCGACGACGGGCCGGGCCAGGGTCTGGGTGCCCGCCGCGACGCCGCTGGCCGCGGTGTGGGTGCCCGGCGCGGACCTGCGTGCGCCGGTCGCGCTGCCGGTCCTGGTGCTCGCGGGCCGCGACGCGGAAAGCCTGGCCGCCGAGATCGCGTCGGTCGCCGACGACCTCGACGACGCCGAAATCGTGGTAAGCCAAAAGGCGCCGGCGAGAACCGGCGAATTCGAGGACCGCACCGTCGCCCTGCTCAACCGGGGCGTGCCCAGCTTCGCCGTCGACGCCGAGGGCACCCTGCACACCGCGTTGATGCGGTCCTGCACCGGTTGGCCGTCGGGCATCTGGATCGACGAGCCGCGCCGCACCGCCCCGGACGGCTCGAACTTCCAACTGCAGCACTGGACACACGTTTTCGACTACGCCCTGGTCTGCGGGGCGGGCGACTGGCGTCGCGCCGAGATCCCCACCCGCAGCGCGCAGTTCTCCCACCCGCTGCTGGCGTGCGCGCCCGGCCGGTCGGGAGGGGCGTTGCCCGCGGCGGGATCCCTGCTGAGCGTCGAGCCCGCCGGCCGGGTGCAACTGGCCGCGCTCAAGGCGGCCGGCAACCCGCTCACGGCGGGCAGCGCCCGGCCGGTCGACCCGAGCGCGGTCGCGCTGCGATTGGTGGAGACGACAGGGGCGCCCGCGAGCGTCGTGATCGGCTCCGACATCGGCGAGGTCGGCGACTTCCGCGACGCCGACCTCCTCGAAACGCCGCGCGCCGGCGGCCGCCCGCTCGAGTTGCACGGCTATCAGGTGGCCACCGTGCTGGCTCGGTTCCACGCGCCCCCCGCACCGACGGGGGCGCCCGCGCTGGCCCCGGACGCCGAAGCCGCCCAGCCGTTGTACGCGCGCTATTGGCTGCACAACCGGGGCCCCGCCCCGCTCGGCGGGCTGCCGGCCGTCGCTCATCTGCATCCCGCGCGGGGGGCCGCCGATCCCGGTGGCGAGGTCATGCTGCGCCTCACGGCGGCCAGCGACTGCAGCGACGCCACCCTGACCGGGACAGTCACCCTGGTGTGCCCGCGGGGCTGGTCGGCCAAGCCCGACGAGCTTCCCCTGACGCTGCGCAGCGGCGAATACCGCGAGACCGACGTGGCGGTGTCGGTGCCCGCCGGCGCCGAGCCGGGGCTGTACCCGGTCCGCGCACAGCTCCGCATCGGCGGGGAAGACGTCCCGCCCGCGTGGCGGCAGGCGGTCGAGGATGTCTGCCTGATCGAGGTCGGCCCGTGCGCCGAGGCGCAGCCGGTGTATCTGATCGACGGGCCGGCGGACGTCGAGTTGGCCGCCGGCGACAGGGCGGCGCTGACCGTCAGAGTCGGCACCCACGCCGGGGCGGACCTGGCCCTCGAGGCGTACCTGATCAGCCCGTGGGGCACATGGGAATGGCTGGGTCCCGCCGCGGCGGGTGCGGTGCTGCCCGCCCACGGCACCGTCGACGTGCGCTTCGACGTGAGGCCGCCGGCCGGGCTGGATCCCGGCCAATGGTGGGCCCTGGTTCGGATAGGCTGCGCCGGCCGGCTGGTCTACACCCCGGCGGTCAAGGTGACGGTGACATGAGCGTGGTCGCGACCGTCGCCGGTATTCCGGTCCTTGTCGACGAGGTCGACGGGGCCGAAGCGCGGTTGCGCGGCGGGCGGGCCGGGGCCGCGCTGCCGGCCGGCGGCACCGCCGAGGGGCGTCAACTGCGGCGCTGGCTGACCCAGTTGATCGTGACCGGGCGGGTCGTCGCCGCCGAGGCCGACGCGCGCGGCCTGAGCGGGGCGGGTGCGCCGAGCGAGGCCGAGCTGCTGCCCGACGCGACGGCCCGGCTGGAGCTGGGCAGCGTCGCCGCGGCGGCGCTGGCCGACCCGCGTGCGCGGGCGCTGTTCGCCGACGTCACCGCATCGGTGCGCGTCACCGGCGAGGAGGTGGCCGCCTACCACGCCCGCAACCCACTCCGGTTCGCCGAACCGCGCCGCGAGCGGCACGGCTGGCGGGTCCCGTCACCGGTCGGCCCGCCGCTCGACGACGTGCGGCCGGCGATCGCCGACCACCTGCGGGGCGCCGCGCGGCGGCGCGCCTTCCGGGTCTGGCTCGACGCGCGGCGTGCCGAGCTGGTGCGGCTCGCCCCCGGCTACGAGCATCCCGGCGACCCCCGCCAACCCGACAACGTCCACCGGCACTGATGGCGACGCTCACCCTCTGCCTGGACATCGGCGGCACCAAGATTGCCGCCGGCCTCGCCGATCCCGATGGCACGCTGGTGCACACCGTCATCCGGCCCACGCCGAGCGGCGGCGGAGCGGACGAGGTCTGGGCCGCCGTCGACGCGGCCATCGCCGACGCGCTGCTCGCGGCCGGCGGTGCGGTCGCCGCCGTGGGCATCGGTTCAGCCGGCCCCATCGACCTGCACCGCGGAACCGTCAGCCCCATCAACATCAAAGGCTGGCACGGCTTTCCGCTGCGGGACAAGGTGGCCGCCGCCGTGCCGGGGGTGCCGGTACGGCTCGGCGGCGACGGCTTGTGCATGGCGCTGGGTGAGCACTGGCGCGGCGCGGGCCGCGGCGCCGACTTCCTGCTGGGCATGGTGGTGTCCACCGGTGTGGGCGGCGGACTGGTGCTCGGCGGCGTCCCCTACACCGGGCGCACCGGCAACGCCGGCCACGTCGGGCACGTGGTGGTGGAGGACGACGGGCCGCCCTGCGTGTGCGGGGGCCGCGGCTGCGTCGAGACCATCGCGTCCGGACCGTCGATGGTGCGGTGGGCGCGGGCCAACGGGTGGGTCGCGCCGCCCCCCGCGGGCGCCCGGGATCTGGCCGCGGCGGCGGCGGCCGGCGAGCCCGTCGCCGACCGGGCGTTCCGCCGGGGAGCTACCGGGCTCGCAGCGATGATCGCCTCGGTCGGCGCGGTCTGCGACCTGGACCTCGTCGTCGTCGGGGGAGGCGTCGCGAACTCCGGCCGCCTGCTCTTCGACCCCTTGCGGGCAAAGCTGGCCGAGTACGCCAGGCTGGACTTCCTGGCCGGTCTGCGGGTGGTGCCCGCCGAACTCGGCGGCGAGGCCGGACTGGTCGGCGCCGCCCGGCTGGCGGCCCTCGGCTGACCGTCCCGGTCGCCTGGAGGCCGCCGTTTTGGCTGACGAGGGCGGGTCAGGCTATCCTGATGGCCGATCCACCGAAGACCGTCGGTCACCGAGAAATCGGTTGAAGGTCCGGGAGCATCCCGGCGGCCCACGCAGGAGGACGAGGCAACAACGCCGGCATGCGCCGGCGTCTTTCACGCCCCGGCCGCTTCCTGCGCCGGGGCGTACTTCATTCTCAGGCGTTTCTCCGGTGATCACAGACGACACGTCGCATCGCTTTCACATCAGGAGGTACGCATGGCCAGGGCTGACAAAGCCACCGCCGTTGCAGACATCGCCGAGCAGTTCAGGGAGGCGACCGCGACCCTGATCACCGAGTACCGCGGTTTGACCGTGGCCAACCTGGCCGACCTGCGCCGCTCGCTGAGCGGATCGGCCACCTACTCGGTGGCCAAGAACACGCTGATCAAGCGGGCGGCGTCGGAAGCCGGTGTCGAGGGTCTCGACGAACTGTTCGCCGGACCCACCGCCATCGCGTTCGTCACCGGGGAACCGGTCGACGCGGCCAAGGCCATCAAGACCTTCGCTAAGGACAACAAGGCGCTGGTCATCAAGGGCGGCTACATGGACGGCCGCGCGCTGACCGTCGCCGAGGTCGAGCGCATCGCCGACCTGGAGTCGCGCGAGGTGCTGCTGGCCAAGCTGGCCGGCGCGATGAAGGGCAACCTCGCCAAGGCCGCCGGCCTGTTCAACGCGCCCGCCTCGCAGGTCGCCCGCCTCGCGGCCGCCCTGCAGGAAAAGAAGGCCAACGAGGCGCCCGCCGCGCCTGCGGCGGCCGCCCCAGAACCAGCTTCGGAAGCACCCACTGAGGCTCCGGAAACCCCGGCCGAAGCCGAATAACCCCAACCGGAAATCAGGAAGGACCCACACACCATGGCGAAAATGTCTACCGACGACCTGCTCGACGCCTTCAAGGAAATGACCCTGTTGGAGCTCTCCGACTTCGTCAAGAAGTTCGAGGAGACCTTCGAGGTCACCGCGGCCGCTCCGGTCGCCGTCGCCGCGGCCGGCCCGGCCGCCGGTGGCGCCCCCGCCGAGGCCGCCGAGGAGCAGTCCGAGTTCGACGTCATCCTCGAGGCCGCCGGCGACAAGAAGATCGGCGTCATCAAGGTGGTCCGCGAGATCGTCTCCGGCCTGGGCCTCAAGGAGGCCAAGGACCTGGTCGACGGCGCGCCCAAGCCGCTGCTGGAGAAGGTCGCCAAGGAGGCCGCAGAGGAGGCCAAGACCAAGCTCGAGGCCGCCGGCGCCACGGTCACCGTCAAGTAGCTCCACTCGCAAAACCCCCGGGACCGCCTCGCGGCGCTCCCGGGGGTTTTCGTGTGCTCAGCCCAGAGATTGCGCCACTCGTTCTGGTGAATCACCCAGAGCGACAAGGAGATTCGAATTCATCGACGCGAGCAACGGCAGCACCGCGTCGCCGTCGTGACCGTAGTAACCGGCCAGCTCAAGCATCACGAATCCATGGATCAACGCCCAGAACTGGGCGGCCGTCGACAGCACCGCCGCGTCGTCGTCCGGCGCGCCGGCGCTGATCCGGCCCGCCAGCATGCACCGATGCACCCCCCGCACCACATGCGCGAAGCTGGGAATGTGCTCCTCGATCTCGGCGACCGTGAGGGCCAGGACGTTGCCCGCCGGCGCGTTGATGCCGTGCGCGCTGGTGCTGCCGAACATCAGCCGGTACATGTGCTGATGCTTGATGGCGAAGCGCCGGTAGGCCGCGCCGGTCGCGAACAGGTCGGCGACCGGGTCGGCGGTCTGCGGCACGGTTAGCGCGGCGTCGAACTGGCGCAGTCCCTCGGCGGCCACCTCGGCGATCAGGCCCTGCATCCCGCCGAAGTGCGTGTACACCGCCATCGTCGACGTTCCCGCCGCGGCCGCGACCTTGCGGGTCTGCAGCGCGTCGGGCCCATGCTCGTTCAGCAGGCCGACCGCCGCGGACAGCATCTCGTCGCGGACACTGCGTTGCCCGGCGGGCGCGGTGCCCGCAGTCGCTTCTGAAGTCATCGTTGCCATCTTCCCATCCACGGCGTACGTTGCCTATAACAACGTCATATCAATGTTATAGGAGCTCAGCGATGACTTCCGCGCAAATCGCCGACACCCGGAATCCCTACCTGGAGGGCCTGCTGGCGCCGGTACGCGCCGAAGTGACCGCGACCGACCTGCCGGTCACCGGCCGCATCCCCGAGCATCTCGACGGACGCTATCTGCGCAACGGTCCCAACCCCGCCGAGGAGGTCGACCCCGCCACCTATCACTGGTTCAGCGGCGACGGGATGGTGCACGGCGTCGCGCTGCGCGACGGGAAAGCCCAGTGGTACCGCAACCGGTGGGTGCGCAGCCTGTCGGTGTGCGCCGCCCTGGGCGAGCCGACGCCGGGCCGGCTCAACCCACGGGCGGGCATGCTCTCGCTGGGCGCCAACACCAACGTCCTGGCCCACGCCGGCCGCACCCTGGCGCTGGTCGAGGGCGGGGTGGCCAACTACGAGCTGACCGACGAGCTGGACACCATCGGGACATGCGACTTCGACGGCACCCTGGCCGGCGGCTACACCGCCCACCCGCACCGCGACCCGTGCACCGGCGAATTGCACGCCATCTCTTACTCGTTCGCCCGCGGCCGGACCGTGCAGTACTCGGTGATCGATACCCGGGGTCGCGCGCGCCGCACGGTGGACATCGAGGTGTCGGGGTCGCCGATGATGCACGACTTCTCGCTGACCGACTCCTACGTCGTCGTCTACGACCTGCCGGTGACGTTCGACCCGATGCAGGTACTGCCGGTGACCATGCCCCGCTGGCTCGGCCTGCCGGCCCGGCTGGTGATGCAGTCGCTGATCGGGCGCGTGCGGGTGCCGAGCCCGCTCAACGCGATGATGAACCGGAACCCCAAGCACTCCGACCGGATGCCGTACGCCTGGGACCCCGGCTACCCGGCGCGCATCGGGGTGATGCCGCGCGAGGGCACGAACTCCGACATCCGCTGGTTCGACATCGAACCCTGCTACGTCTACCACCCACTCAACGCCTACTCCGAGATGCGGGACGGCACCGAGGTTTTGGTGCTCGACGTGGTGCGGTACGCGCGGATGTTCGACCACGACCGGCGCGGGCCCGGCGAAGCCCCGCCGACCCTCGAGCGCTGGACCATCAACCTCGCGACCGGCGCGGTGAGCACCGAATGCCGCGACGACCGGCCGCAGGAATTCCCGCGGATCAACGAGACACTGCTGGGCCGGGAACACCGCTTCGGCTACACCGTCGGTGCCTCCTTCCAGGGCGCCGCGTCCGCGCTGTACAAGCACGACTACGCCACCGGGGGCAGCGTGGTCGCGCCGCTCGACCCGGACCTTTTGCTCGGCGAGATGTCCTTTGTGCCCAACCCCGGGGGCTCCGCGACGGACCGAGCCGAGGACGACGGAATTTTGCTGGGCTACGGCTATCACCGCGAGCGCGACGAAGGCCAGTTGGTCTTGCTGGACGCCGCGACGCTCGAGCCGGTGGCCACCGTGCACCTGCCCCAGCGGGTGCCGATGGGCTTCCACGGCAATTGGGCGCCCACTGGCTAACGTGAGTTGAATAAGACGACCGCCGCCGAGCGCGGCGGGATCTCAGGTCAGCCAATTTTTGTCGGCTGTGCCGCGCAACCCTGATGCCGTGCAGCAAGCGTGCGCTACAGTGACTCATGCCACATAAAAGGGCAGGTGGCGGGCATGTGCGTCGACGGAAGGATCTCCCATGGGTGTCGCTATTGAGGTGAACGGCCTCACGAAGTCCTTCGGGTCGTCGAGGATTTGGGAAGACGTGACGCTGGAGATCCCGGCCGGGGAGGTCAGCGTGCTGCTGGGGCCGTCGGGTACCGGCAAATCGGTGTTTCTGAAGTCCCTGATCGGTCTGCTGCGGCCGGAGCGCGGCTCGGTCGTCATCGACGGCACCGACATCCTGCAGTGCTCGGCCAAGGAGCTCTACGAGATCCGCACGCTGTTCGGCGTCATGTTCCAGGACGGCGCGCTGTTCGGTTCGATGAACCTGTTCGACAACGCCGCCTTCCCGTTGCGCGAGCACACCAAGAAGAAGGAAGGCGAGATCCGTGACATCGTCATGGAGAAGCTGACCCTGGTGGGTCTGGGCGGCGACGAGAAGAAGTTCCCCGGCGAGATCTCGGGCGGTATGCGCAAGCGCGCCAGCCTGGCCCGCGCCCTGGTGATGGACCCGCAGATCATCCTTTGCGACGAGCCGGACTCGGGTCTGGACCCGGTCCGTACCGCCTACCTGAGCCAGCTGATCCTCGACATCAACGCCCAGATCGACGCCACCGTCCTGATCGTCACGCACAACATCAACATCGCCCGCACCGTTCCGGACAACATGGGCATGCTCTTCCGGCGCAAGCTGGTCATGTTCGGCCCGCGCGAGGTGCTGCTGACCAGTGACGAGCCGGTGGTGCGGCAGTTCCTCAACGGCCGCCGCATCGGACCGATCGGCATGTCCGAGGAAAAGGACGAGTCGACGATGGCCGAAGAGCAGGCCGCCCTCGAGGCCGGTCAGCACGCCGGCGGTGTCGAGGAGATCGAGGGGGTGCCCCCGCAGATCGTCGCCTCGCCGGGAATGCCGGAGCGCAAGGCCGTCGCCCGCCGCCAGGCGCGGGTGCGCGAGATTCTGCACACCCTGCCGCAGAAGGCACAGGCCGCGATCATCGACGACATGGAGGGCACCCACAAGTACCGTGCGCACGAAGTCGGCGACTAGCGGCCCGGTTCGAGTTGCGATAACTTCGCGTAACTCTCCCGGCCCGCCCTCTTGACGACGGGGCGTAAACCGGCCAGTCTGTTGGCAGCATGTATCCAGTGGAAAGTCGAGATGCCAGCCAGCGCCGATGTCCCTGGATCGCTTGTGCTGGACAGTTGAGGAATGCGCCGCCCTGCGCTATTGTTGGACGTTGCGCTGGCTACCTCCTGCCCACCTCACCCGCCACTTGACAATGTGGTCTAAGCCTGAGCCCCCTCTAGCGGCTTAGTTCTTTAGTTGTGCGCGTGAGATTCGGACAGATCGTTCGCCGGCCAAACCGACACAATTCGCGGCGAACAGACCGGTGGTTCCGGTTCTCGTGAGTCGCACGAGGTGCTGGAAGGATGCATCTTGGCTGATTCCCGCCAGAGCAAAACGGATCGCCCACAAAGTTCCTCTAATGGAAGTTCCTTAAACGGCTCCGTACCCGGAGCGCCTAACCGAGTTTCCTTCGCCAAGCTCCGCGAACCGCTCGAGGTTCCCGGCCTGCTCGACGTGCAGATCGACTCCTTCGAGTGGTTGATCGGCTCTCCCCGTTGGCGCGAGGCCGCGGCCGCCCGCGGCGACGTCAAGCCGGTCGGTGGTCTCGAGGAGGTGCTCGACGAGCTCTCGCCGATCGAGGACTTCTCCGGCTCGATGTCGCTGTCGTTCTCCGACCCCCGTTTCGACGAGGTCAAGGCGCCGGTCGACGAGTGCAAAGACAAGGACATGACGTACGCGGCCCCGCTGTTCGTCACGGCCGAGTTCATCAACAACAACACCGGCGAGATCAAGAGCCAGACGGTGTTCATGGGTGACTTCCCGATGATGACCGAGAAGGGCACCTTCATCATCAACGGGACCGAGCGCGTGGTCGTCAGCCAGCTGGTGCGCTCGCCCGGCGTGTACTTCGACGAGAGCATCGACAAGTCCACCGAGAAGCTGCTGCACAGCGTCAAGGTGATCCCCAGCCGGGGCGCGTGGCTGGAGTTCGACGTCGACAAGCGCGACACCGTCGGCGTGCGCATCGACCGCAAGCGCCGCCAGCCCGTCACCGTGCTGCTCAAGGCGCTGGGCTGGACCAACGAGCAGATCCACGAGCGGTTCGGCTTCTCCGAGATCATGATGGGCACGCTGGAGAAGGACAACACCGCCGGCACCGACGAGGCGCTGCTGGACATCTACCGCAAGCTGCGCCCGGGCGAGCCGCCGACCAAGGAGTCCGCGCAGACGCTGCTGGAGAACCTGTTCTTCAAGGAGAAGCGCTACGACCTGGCCCGCGTCGGCCGCTACAAGGTCAACAAGAAGTTGGGTCTGCACGCCGGTGAGCCGATCACGTCGTCGACCCTGACCGAGGAAGACGTCGTCGCCACCATCGAGTACCTGGTGCGCCTGCACCACGCCCGTACGGATGGCCAGCCCGCGGTCATGACCGTCCCCGGCGGCATCGAGGTGCCGGTGGAGACCGACGACATCGACCACTTCGGCAATCGCCGCCTGCGTACCGTCGGCGAGTTGATCCAGAACCAGATCCGGGTCGGCATGTCCCGGATGGAGCGGGTCGTCCGCGAGCGGATGACCACGCAGGACGTCGAGGCGATCACGCCGCAGACGCTGATCAACATCCGGCCCGTGGTCGCCGCGATCAAGGAGTTCTTCGGCACCAGCCAGCTCTCCCAGTTCATGGACCAGAACAACCCGCTGTCGGGGCTCACCCACAAGCGCCGGTTGTCGGCGCTGGGCCCCGGTGGTCTGTCCCGTGAGCGGGCCGGGCTGGAGGTCCGTGACGTACACCCGTCGCACTACGGCCGGATGTGCCCGATCGAGACTCCCGAGGGTCCCAACATCGGTCTGATCGGCTCGCTGTCGGTGTACGCGCGGGTCAACCCGTTCGGCTTCATCGAGACGCCGTACCGCAAGGTGGTCGACGGTGTGGTCACCGACGAGATCCACTACCTGACCGCCGACGAGGAGGACCGCCACGTCGTGGCGCAGGCCAACTCGCCGATCGACGACAGCGGCCGGTTCGAAGAGTCGCGCGTCCTGGTCCGCCGCAAGGCGGGCGAGGTCGAGTACGTGCCGTCGTCCGAGGTCGACTACATGGACGTCTCGCCGCGCCAGATGGTGTCGGTGGCCACGGCCATGATTCCGTTCCTCGAGCATGACGACGCCAACCGTGCCCTGATGGGCGCCAACATGCAGCGCCAGGCGGTTCCGCTGGTGCGCAGCGAGGCGCCGCTGGTGGGCACCGGCATGGAGCTGCGCGCCGCGATCGACGCCGGCGACGTCGTCGTCGCGGACAAGGCCGGGGTGATCGAGGAGGTCTCCGCCGACTACATCACCGTGATGGCCGACGACGGCACCCGGCACACCTACCGGATGCGCAAGTTCGAGCGTTCCAACCACGGCACGTGCGCCAACCAGTCGCCGATCGTGGACGCCGGAGACCGGGTCGAGGCCGGCCAGGTCATCGCCGACGGTCCGTGCACCGAGAACGGTGAGATGGCGCTGGGCAAGAACCTGCTCGTGGCGATCATGCCGTGGGAGGGTCACAACTACGAGGACGCGATCATCCTCTCCAACCGCCTGGTCGAAGAGGACGTGCTCACCTCGATTCACATCGAGGAGCACGAGATCGACGCCCGCGACACCAAGCTGGGCGCCGAGGAGATCACCCGGGACATCCCGAACGTCTCCGACGAGGTGCTGGCTGACCTCGACGAGCGCGGCATCGTCCGCATCGGCGCCGAGGTCCGCGACGGCGACATCCTGGTCGGCAAGGTCACCCCGAAGGGGGAGACGGAGCTGACCCCGGAGGAGCGGCTGCTGCGGGCGATCTTCGGTGAGAAGGCGCGCGAGGTCCGCGACACCTCGCTGAAGGTGCCGCACGGCGAGTCCGGCAAGGTCATCGGCATCCGGGTGTTCTCCCGCGAGGACGACGACGAGCTGCCCGCCGGCGTCAACGAGCTGGTGCGCGTCTACGTGGCCCAGAAGCGGAAGATCTCCGACGGCGACAAGCTCGCCGGCCGGCACGGCAACAAGGGCGTGATCGGCAAGATCCTGCCCGTCGAGGACATGCCGTTCCTGCCGGACGGCACGCCGGTCGACATCATCCTGAACACCCACGGTGTGCCGCGACGGATGAACATCGGCCAGATCCTGGAGACCCACCTCGGGTGGGTGGCCAAGTCCGGCTGGAACATCGAGGGTTCGCCCGACTGGGCCGCCAACCTGCCGAAGGAGCTGCAGAGCGCGGAGCCCAACGCCATCGTCTCGACGCCGGTGTTCGACGGCGCCCGGGAGGCGGAGCTGCAGGGACTGCTGTCCTGCACGCTGCCCAACCGGGACAACGAGGTGATGGTGAACGGCGACGGCAAGGCGGTGCTCTTCGACGGCCGCAGCGGTGAGCCGTTCCCGTACCCGGTGACGGTGGGCTTCATGTACATCATGAAGCTGCACCACCTGGTGGACGACAAGATCCACGCCCGCTCCACCGGTCCGTACTCGATGATCACCCAGCAGCCGCTGGGTGGTAAGGCGCAGTTCGGTGGCCAGCGGTTCGGTGAGATGGAGTGCTGGGCCATGCAGGCCTACGGCGCCGCGTACACGCTGCAGGAGCTGTTGACCATCAAGTCCGACGACACGGTCGGCCGGGTCAAGGTGTACGAGGCGATTGTCAAGGGCGAGAACATCCCCGAGCCGGGCATCCCGGAGTCGTTCAAGGTGCTGCTCAAGGAGCTGCAGTCGCTGTGTCTGAACGTCGAGGTGCTCTCGTCGGACGGCGCGGCGATCGAATTGCGCGAAGGCGAGGACGAGGACCTCGAGCGGGCTGCGGCCAACTTGGGAATCAACCTGTCCCGCAACGAATCCGCGTCCGTTGAGGACCTGGCTTAATCACTTTTAGTTACTAAACCCGCAAGGGGAAAGGGAGTTACGTGCTCGACGTCAACTTCTTCGATGAACTCCGTATCGGCCTGGCCACCGCGGAGGACATCAGGCAATGGTCTTACGGCGAGGTCAAGAAGCCGGAGACGATCAACTACCGCACGCTGAAGCCGGAGAAGGACGGCCTGTTCTGCGAGAAGATCTTCGGACCGACTCGCGACTGGGAGTGTTACTGCGGCAAGTACAAGCGCGTCCGCTTCAAGGGCATCATCTGCGAGCGCTGCGGCGTCGAGGTGACCCGCGCCAAGGTCCGCCGCGAGCGGATGGGCCACATCGAGCTGGCCGCGCCCGTCACGCACATCTGGTACTTCAAGGGTGTGCCGAGCCGGCTCGGTTACCTGCTCGACCTGGCCCCGAAGGATCTCGAGAAGATCATCTACTTCGCGGCGTACGTGATCACGTCGGTCGACGACGAGATGCGGCACAACGAGCTGTCCACGCTCGAGGCCGAAATGATGGTGGAGCGCAAGGCCGTTGAGGACCAGCGCGACGCCGACCTGGAGGCCCGCGCGCAGAAGCTCGAGGCCGACCTGGCCGAACTGGAGGCCGAGGGCGCCAAGGCCGACGCCCGCCGCAAGGTGCGCGACGGCGGCGAGCGGGAGATGCGCCAGCTCCGTGACCGGGCCCAGCGTGAGCTGGACCGGCTGGAGGACATCTGGAGCACCTTCACCAAGCTGGCCCCCAAGCAGCTGATCGTCGACGAGAACCTCTACCGCGAGCTCGTCGACCGCTACGGCGAATACTTCACCGGCGCCATGGGCGCGGAGTCGATCCAGAAGCTCATCGAGAACTTCGACATCGACGCCGAGGCCGAGATCCTGCGCGACGTCATCCGAAACGGCAAGGGGCAGAAGAAGCTTCGTGCGCTCAAGCGGCTGAAGGTGGTCGCGGCCTTCCAGCAGTCGGGCAACTCGCCGATGGGCATGGTGCTCGACGCGGTGCCGGTCATCCCGCCGGAACTGCGCCCGATGGTGCAGCTCGACGGTGGCCGGTTCGCCACGTCCGACCTGAATGACCTGTACCGCCGCGTGATCAACCGCAACAACCGCCTCAAGAGGCTGATCGACCTCGGTGCGCCCGAGATCATCGTCAACAACGAGAAGCGGATGTTGCAGGAGTCCGTCGACGCGCTGTTCGACAACGGCCGCCGCGGCCGGCCGGTCACCGGGCCGGGCAACCGTCCGCTGAAGTCGCTCTCCGATCTGCTCAAGGGTAAGCAGGGCCGGTTCCGCCAGAACCTGCTCGGCAAGCGTGTCGACTACTCGGGCCGTTCGGTCATCGTGGTCGGCCCGCAGCTCAAGCTGCACCAGTGCGGTCTGCCCAAGCTGATGGCGCTCGAGCTGTTCAAGCCGTTCGTGATGAAGCGGCTCGTCGACCTCAACCACGCGCAGAACATCAAGAGCGCCAAGCGAATGGTGGAGCGGCAGCGTCCCCAGGTGTGGGACGTCCTCGAAGAGGTCATCGCCGAGCACCCGGTGCTGCTGAACCGCGCACCCACCCTGCACCGGCTGGGCATCCAGGCCTTCGAGCCGATGCTGGTGGAAGGCAAGGCGATTCAGCTGCACCCGTTGGTGTGTGAGGCGTTCAACGCCGACTTCGACGGTGACCAGATGGCGGTGCACCTGCCGCTGTCCGCGGAGGCGCAGGCCGAGGCGCGCATCCTGATGCTGTCCAGTAACAACATCCTGTCGCCCGCGTCCGGGCGCCCGCTGGCCATGCCGCGTCTGGACATGGTGACCGGGCTGTACTTCCTCACCACCGAGGTCGACGGCGACAAGGGCGAATTCCGCGCGGCCGCAAAGGATCAGCCGGAGGTGGGCGTGTACTCCTCGCCGGCCGAGGCGATCATGGCCGCCGACCGCGGCGTGCTCTCGGTGCGGGCGAAGATCAAGGTGCGTCTGACGCAGCTGCGTCCGCCCGCCGAGATCGAGGCGGAGCTGTTCGGTGCCAACGGCTGGCAGCCGGGCGATGCCTGGATGGCCGAGACCACGCTGGGCCGGGTGCTGTTCAACGAGCTGCTGCCGGTGGGCTACCCGTTCGTGAACAAGCAGATGCACAAGAAGGTGCAGGCTGCCATCATCAACGATCTCGCCGAGCGCTACCCGATGATCGTGGTCGCGCAGACGGTGGACAAGCTCAAGGACGCCGGCTTCTACTGGGCGACCCGCAGCGGTGTCACGGTCTCGATGGCCGACGTGTTGGTGCCGCCGCGCAAGAAGGAGATCCTCGACCAGTACGAGGAGCGGGCCGAGAAGGTCGAAAAGCAGTTCCAGCGCGGCGCTTTGAACCACGACGAGCGCAACGAGGCACTGGTGGAGATCTGGAAGGAGGCCACCGACGAGGTCGGTCAGGCGCTCCGCGAGCACTACCCCGCCGACAACCCGATCATCACGATCGTCGACTCGGGTGCCACCGGTAACTTCACCCAGACCCGAACGCTGGCCGGCATGAAGGGCCTGGTGACCAACCCGAAGGGTGAGTTCATCCCGCGTCCGGTCAAGTCGTCGTTCCGCGAGGGCCTGACCGTGCTGGAGTACTTCATCAACACGCACGGTGCCCGAAAGGGCTTGGCGGACACCGCGTTGCGTACCGCCGACTCGGGTTACCTGACCCGTCGTCTGGTGGACGTCAGCCAGGACGTCATCGTCCGCGAACACGACTGCGAGACCGAGCGTGGCATCCTCGTCGAGCTGGCCGAGCGTCAGCCCGACGGCACCCTGATCCGCGATCCGTACATCGAAACCTCGGCGTACGCACGGACTCTGGGCGCCGACGCGGTCGACGAGGCCGGCAACGTCGTCGTCCGCCGCGGTGAGGACCTGGGTGACCCGGAGATCGATGCCCTGCTGGCGGCCGGTATCACGCAGGTCAAGGTGCGCTCGGTGCTGACGTGCACCACCGGCACCGGCGTGTGCGCGACCTGCTACGGGCGGTCGATGGCCACCGGAAAGCTGGTCGACATCGGCGAGGCCGTCGGTATCGTCGCCGCCCAGTCCATCGGTGAGCCCGGCACGCAGCTGACCATGCGCACCTTCCACCAGGGTGGTGTCGGTGAGGACATCACCGGTGGTCTGCCCCGGGTCCAGGAGCTGTTCGAGGCCCGCGTCCCGCGCGGCAAGGCCCCGATCGCGGACCTCACCGGGCGGGTGCAACTGGAAGAGGGCGAGCGTTTCTACAAGATCACCATCATTCCCGACGACGGGAGCGAGGAGGTCGTGTACGACAAGCTCTCCAAGCGGCAGCGTCTGCGTGTCTTCAAGCACGAGGACGGTTCCGAGCGGGTGCTCTCCGACGGCGACCACGTCGAGGTGGGCCAGCAGCTGATGGAAGGCTCGGCCGACCCGCACGAGGTGCTGCGCGTGCAGGGCCCCCGCGAGGTGCAGATCCACCTGGTCCGCGAGGTCCAGGAGGTCTACCGCGCCCAGGGTGTGTCGATCCACGACAAGCACATCGAGGTGATCGTCCGCCAGATGCTGCGCCGCGTCACCATCATCGACTCGGGCGCAACGGAGTTCCTGCCCGGTTCGCTGATCGACCGTGCGGAGTTCGAGGCGGAGAACCGCCGGGTGGTGGCCGAGGGCGGCGAGCCCGCCGCCGGCCGTCCGGTGCTGATGGGCATCACGAAGGCGTCGCTGGCCACCGATTCGTGGCTGTCGGCGGCGTCGTTCCAGGAGACCACGCGAGTCCTGACCGATGCGGCGATCAATTGCCGCAGCGACAAGCTCAACGGTCTGAAGGAGAACGTGATCATCGGAAAGCTGATCCCGGCCGGTACCGGTATCAACCGGTACCGCAACATCCAGGTGCAGCCGACCGAGGAGGCCCGGGCCGCCGCGTACACGATCCCGTCCTACGAGGATCAGTACTACAGCCCGGACTTCGGCCAGGCCACCGGTGCCGCGGTGCCGCTGGACGACTACGGCTACTCCGACTACCGCTAGTTCGACGACGATGCGGCGAGGTAACTCGCCGCTGAGGAGTCGGACAATCGAATCGAGTCCACACCGAAAAGCCCCGGGTTCGCCCGGGGCTTTTTCGTTGGCCCGAACGTCACCCTGGTGTGGCGCCCGCCCAACGCGGCCGCATCATTCGCCACATCGGTACCGCTCAAGGACCACCACTCGATCCCCGAATTTGATATCGCGGGCGCTATCGAATTTGGGGCTCGCCTATTGGTTCCGCGCACCTCCTCGCGTCCGGCTTCCCAACTACACTGGCCGCGTGCTCATCGGTTCACATGTCCACAACGACGACCCCCTGGCCGCCGCCCAGGCGGATGGCGCCGACGCGGTGCAGTTCTTCCTGGGCAACCCGCAGAGCTGGAAGAAGCCCAAGCCGCGCGACGACGCCGAGGCGCTGAAGGCGTCCACCATCCCGCTGTATGTCCACGCGCCGTACCTGATCAACGTGGCTTCGGCCAACAACCGCATCCGCATCCCCTCGCGCAAGATCCTGCAGGACACCTGCGACGCGGCGTCGGAGATCAACGCGACGGCGGTGATCGTGCACGGCGGCCACGCCGACGACGACGACATGGAGGCCGGCTTCGAGCGCTGGGTCAAGGCGCTGGACTACCTCGAAACCGAGGTGCAGGTGTACCTGGAGAACACCGCCGGCGGTGACCACGCGATGGCGCGCCACTTCGACACCATCGGCAGGCTCTGGGATCGCATCGGCGACAAGGGAATCGGCTTCTGCCTGGACACCTGCCACGCGTGGGCCGCGGGTGAGGAGCTGATCGACGCGGTGGACCGGATCAAGGCCCTGACCGGACGCATCGACCTGGTGCACTGCAACGACTCGCGCGACGCCGCCGGCTCGGGCGCCGACCGGCACGCCAACTTCGGCACCGGCCAGATCGATCCCGAGCTGCTCGCCGCGGTCGTCAAGGCCGCCGACGCGCCGGTCATCTGCGAGACCGCCGACGAGGGCCGCAAGGACGACATCGCGTTCCTGCGGGAAAAGACCGGCGGCTGAGACCCGGCCCGTGCTTGGTCGGCTCGTAACCCTCCTCCGGGTCGTCCTGCTGGTCGTGAGCTGTTCGCCGGCGCCGCCCTCCGGCTTCGTCACCGGGACCAGCCTGCACCACCTCGAAGTGGGCGGACACGATCGCAGCTACCGGCTCTACGAACCGGCGGGCAAACCCGCTTCGCCGCCGCTCGTCGTCGTGCTGCATGGCTATTCCGGGAGCGCGAGACAGGTCGAAAGGGATTACGGTTGGGACGAATTGGCCGATTCGGCCAAGTTCGTCGTCGCGTACCCGGATGGACTCGAGCGGGCCTGGAACGTCGACGGGGAAGGCTGCTGCGGCCGGCCGGGGCGGGAGGGTGTCGACGACGTCGCCTTCGTCAGCGCGGCCGTCGCCGACATCGCCAAGCACCTCGGCACCGACCCCGCCCGCGTCTATGTCGCCGGCATGAGTAACGGCGCCATCATGGCCTACACGCTGGCTTGCACCACCGACCTCTTCGCCGCGATCGGACCGGTGGCGGGCACCCAGCTCAACCGCTGCCCCAACCCGCGTCCGGTCTCGATCGTGCACATCCACGGCACGGCGGATCGGCTGGTGCCCTACGGCGGCGGGCAGGGCTTCAGCGTGATCAACGGTCCCTCGGTACCCGAGGTGAATGCGTTCTGGCGCAACGTCGATCAGTGCGCGGCCCCGGCGACCACGACGAATGGCCCCCTCAACACGTCGACGGCGGGATGTGCGG
This sequence comes from Mycobacterium sp. E1386, assembly GCF_001672745.1. NCBI lineage: Bacteria > Bacillati > Actinomycetota > Actinomycetes > Mycobacteriales > Mycobacteriaceae > Mycobacterium > Mycobacterium sp. E1386. Next base: position 41,695 of record NZ_LZKH01000070.1, on the reverse strand, counting down.
GCAGCCGCGGCGTCACGCTGATCACGATCGAGGCGGGGGGTCACGAGTGGCCCCCGTTCGCCGCACGGACGCTCTGGGAATTCTTCGCCGCGCACCCACGGTAACGCCCTATTACACCTCTTGTGCGGCTGTCGGAAAAATGTAACATGAGTGGCATGTCGGATACGCATGTCGTCACCAACCAGGTCCCCCCGCTGGAGAATTACAACCCCGCGACGTCCGCGGTGCTCGTCGAGGCCCTGATCCGCGAGGGCGGGGAATGGGGACTGGAAGAGGTGAACGAGGTGGGCGCGATCGCGGGTGGCCCCGAAGCGCAGCGCTGGGGCGAGCTCGCCGACCGCAACCGGCCCATCCTGCACACCCACGACAAGTACGGCCATCGGGTCGACGAGGTCGAGTACGACCCGGCCTACCACGAGTTGATGCGCACGGCGATCGCCACCGGCATCCACGCCGCGCCGTGGGCCGACGACCGCCCGGGCGCGCACGTGGTGCGGGCGGCGAAGATGTCGGTCTGGAACGTCGAGCCCGGCCACACCTGCCCGATCTCGATGACCTACGCCGTGGTCCCCGCGCTGCGCTACAACCCCGAGCTCGCCGCCGTTTACGAGCCCCTGCTGACCAGCCGCGAATACGATCCCGAACTCAAGCTGGCCACCACCAAGCGCGGGATCACCGCCGGCATGTCGATGACCGAGAAGCAGGGCGGATCCGACGTGCGCGCCGGCACCACGCAGGCGACCCCGAACGCAGATGGCAGCTACAGCCTGACGGGCCACAAGTGGTTCACCTCGGCGCCGATGTGCGACATCTTCCTGGTGCTCGCGCAGGCCCCGGGCGGGCTGTCGTGCTTCCTGTTGCCGCGGGTGCTGCCCGACGGCACCCGCAACCGAATGTTCCTGCAGCGCCTCAAGGACAAGCTCGGCAACCACGCCAACGCCTCCAGCGAGGTCGAGTACGACGGTGCGACCGCGTGGCTGGTGGGCGAGGAGGGCCGCGGCGTCCCCACCATCATCGAGATGGTCAACCTGACCCGCCTGGACTGCACCCTGGGCAGCGCCACCAGCATGCGCACCGGCCTCACCCGCGCCATCCACCACGCCCAGCACCGAAAGGCGTTCGGCGCCTACCTGATCGACCAGCCGCTGATGCGCAACGTGCTGGCCGACCTCGCCGTGGAGGCCGAGGCCGCGACCATCGTCGCGATGCGGATGGCCGGCGCCACCGACAAGGCGTTGCGCGGCGACGACCAGGAGGCGCTGCTGCGGCGCATCGGCCTGGCGGCCAGCAAGTACTGGGTGTGCAAGCGCGCCACCCCGCACGCCGCCGAGGCGCTGGAATGCCTGGGCGGCAACGGATATGTCGAGGACTCGGGCATGCCGCGGTTGTTCCGCGAGGCGCCGCTGATGGGCATCTGGGAGGGCTCGGGCAACGTCAGCGCGCTGGACACGTTGCGCGCCATGGCCACCCGGCCCGAGTGCGTCGAGGTGCTGTTCGCCGAGCTGGCCGAAAGCGCCGGCGCGGACCCGCGACTCGGCGGTCACGTCGAGCGGCTGCGCCACGACCTGACCGACCTGGACACCATCGCGCACCGCGCCCGCAAGGTGGCCGAGGACATCTGTCTGGCGCTGCAGGGTTCGCTGCTGGTCCGCCACGGCCACCCCGCCGTCGCGGAGGCCTTCCTGACCACCCGGCTCGACCGCCAGTGGGGCGGGGCCTACGGCACCATGCCCGCCGGCCTCGATATGGCCCCGATCCTCGAGCGTGCTCTAGTAAAGGGATGACGCACGCGATCAGGCCGGTCGACTTCGACAACCTGAAGACCATGACCTACGAGGTCACCGACCGGGTTGCCCGGATCACCTTCAACCGCCCGGAGAAGGGCAACGCGATCGTCGCGGACACCCCGCTGGAGCTCTCGGCGCTGGTCGAGCGCGCCGACCTCGACGCAGGCGTGCACGTCATCCTGGTGTCGGGCCGCGGCGAGGGGTTCTGCGCCGGGTTCGACCTGAGCGCCTATGCCGACCGCACCGGCTCGGCCGGCGGGACCGGCGCCTACGAGGGCACCGTGCTGAGCGGAAAGACGCAGGCGGTCAACCACTTACCCGACCAGCCGTGGGACCCGATGATCGACTACCAGATGATGAGTCGATTCGTGCGCGGCTTCTCCAGCCTGATGCACGCCGACAAGCCGACGGTGGTCAAGATCCACGGTTACTGCGTGGCCGGGGGCACCGACATCGCGCTGCATGCCGACCAGGTGATCGCCGCCGCCGACGCCAAGATCGGCTACCCGCCCACGCGGGTGTGGGGCGTCCCGGCGGCCGGGCTGTGGGCGCACCGGCTCGGCGACCAGCGCGCCAAGCGCCTGCTGTTCACCGGTGATTGCATCACCGGCGCGCAGGCGGCCGAGTGGGGGCTGGCGGTCGAGGCCCCGGACCCGGCGGACCTCGACGAGCGCACCGAACGGCTCGTGCAGCGGATCGCCGCGGTGCCCGTCAACCAGCTGATGATGGTCAAGCTCGCGCTGAATTCGGCTCTGCTGCAACAGGGTGTGGCCACCAGCAGGATGGTCAGCACCGTGTTCGACGGCGTTGCCCGGCACACCCCGGAAGGTCACGCCTTCGTCGCCGACGCCGTGGAGCACGGATTCCGGGACGCGGTGCGGCATCGCGACGAACCCTTCGGTGACTACGGCCGCCGCGCGTCACAGGTGTAAACCGTGCCCACCATGACGGCCCGGTCGGTGGTGCTCAGCGTGCTGCTGGGGGCCCACCCGGCCTGCGCCAGCGCGAGCGAATTGGTCAGGCTCACCGCCGATTTCGGCATCAAAGAGACGGCCCTGCGAGTGGCGCTGACCCGCATGGTCGGCGCCGGTGACCTGATCCGCTCCGCCGACGGCTACCGGCTCTCGGATCGCCTACTTGCCCGCCAGCGGCGGCAGGACGACGCCATCAACCCGCGGGTCCGGCCGTGGCGCGGGGAGTGGATCACGCTGATCGTGACCAGCGTGGGCGGCGACGCGCGGACCCGGGCCGCCCTTCGAAACGCCTTGCACGGCAAGCGATTCGGCGAACTGCGCGAGGGCGTCTGGATGCGACCCGACAACCTGGGCATCGACCTCGATCCCGAGATCGATGCCCGCGTGCGCGTCCTGCGGGCCCGCGATGACGATCCCGCCCGGCTGGCCGCCCAGCTGTGGGACCTGCCGGCCTGGGCCCGCGCCGGCCACCGGCTGCTCGACGAGATGGCCACCGCACCAGACATTCCCGGCCGTTTCGTGGTCGCGGCGGCGACGGTGCGGCACCTGCTCACCGACCCGGTGCTGCCCGACGAACTGCTGCCGGACGACTGGCCCGGGGCCCGGCTGCGCGCGGCCTACCACGACTTCGCCACCGAGTTGCTCGAGCGGCGGGAACCACTATTTACGGAGGCACAATGAGCGATCCGGTGCGTATCGAGCGCAACGGCCCGGTGACGACGGTGATCCTGAACCGCCCGGCGGCGCGCAACGCGGTCAACGGCCCCACCGCCGCGGCGCTGTACGCGGCGTTCGACGAATTCGACCGCGACGACACCGCGTCGGTTGCCGTGTTATGGGGCGACGGCGGAACCTTCTGTGCCGGAGCGGATCTGAAGGCCTTCGACACCCCCGACGCCAACGCCGTGCACCGCACCGGTCCCGGCCCCATGGGCCCGTCGCGCATGGTGCTGTCCAAACCGGTGATCGCCGCGGTCAGCGGCTACGCCGTCGCGGGCGGGCTGGAGCTGGCCATCTGGTGCGACCTGCGGGTGGCCGAGGAGGACGCCGTGTTCGGGGTGTTCTGCCGGCGCTGGGGGGTGCCGCTGATCGACGGCGGCACCGTGCGGCTGCCGCGGCTGATCGGGCAGAGCCGCGCGCTGGACATGATCCTGACTGGCCGCGGGGTCAAAGCCGACGAGGCGCTCGCGATGGGGTTGGCCAACCGCGTCGTGCCCAAGGGCCAGGCACGGCAGGCGGCCGAGGAGCTGGCCGCCCAACTGGCCGCGCTGCCCCAACAGTGCCTGCGATCCGACCGGCTTTCCGCGCTGCATCAGTGGGGACTTCCGGAATCCGAGGCGATCGACTTCGAGTTCGCCAGCATCTCCCGCGTCGCCGCCGAGGCGAACGAGGGGGCCGGGCGGTTCGCCGCCGGCGCCGGCCGGCACGGGGCCCCCGCAGGCTAGCCGGTCCCTTACGGTGCGAGCCGCACCCTGCCGGGTGGCGTGGGCGGGGCGGGCGGCTCCGGGCCGGCGCCGCTGCCGCCGGGGGATCCGCCCGGCGCCGGTGCAGCGGGCGCCTGCTGTTGCGGTCCCGGTTGCGGCTCCTGCGCCGGGGGTGGCGGCGGTTGTTGCCGTGGAGACGGCGTCGCGACCGGCGCGGGTGGCGTCAGGATCTGTGCTGTCGGCGGCGGGGGCGGCGGAAGCTGCGGCGGGTCCGGCTGGCCGGTTTCCCCCGCGGGGATCACGTGCAAGGCCGATCGCGGCTCCCGAAGATTCGGTTCGTCAGCGCCCGGCAGGGGATTCGCCATGGATTGCAGGGCAGCGATCTTCGGTTGGTTGTTGGGGCAGTAGGCCTCGACTGCGGCGGAGATGAACCGGGCAATGGTGCGCGCGACGCGGTCGGGTGGGTATTGGCCGCCGGCCCCGTTGGCATTGAACGCCCTCTCCCGCATGTCGTCGACGACGCCGTCCGCCGACATGCCGCCATCGAGTTGGCGGCAAATTCTGTGGGCGGTGGCGATGAGGCTCGGCACGTTCTCGAGGGCGGGGATTTGCTTTTGGTTGAGCAGCGCCAAGAACTGGTCATCGGGGTTGGGGTCTGCCGCCGCCGCGCCGTGCGGCAGCATCACGACGCCGGTCAGTACCACAATGGCCGCAACCAGTGCGCGGGCGTGATTGCTGGTACCGGTGAACATGGCTGGCTTCCGTTCTGCTGGCAAAAATCATATGCCCATGGTCTGCCCGCGGCACCTCGACGGCGCGGTATGCGGGTCGTACACCGGGGTGCCAGAGAAGCAGCGGCGCCATGCGCCCCGGCCGCACCGCACCGGGAGATGAAAGCCTTTGTAGCGCAACGGCAAGGCGCGCTACGTTCGCCGGCTAGCCGCCCTTGGTGATGGTGTTGCCGGAACCCAGGTTGTCGACCTTGGGCGCACCGTCTTTGTAGGTGATGGTGTTGTTGAGCCCTACCACGCTGATGCGGGTGTCGACCTTGTCCAGGGTGATCTTGTTGTCCGTGCCGCCGACGGTTACTGTCGCGCAGCTGCCCGTGACCGTCAGGGTGTTGTTCGAACCGCCCACGTTCAGCGACTTGCCGCTGGCGCAGTCAAGCGTCGCGGTGGTGCCCATCGAGCCGTAGTTGAGCGTATTGCCGATTTCGACCGACGCGGTGGTGCTCTCCCCGCTCGACCCCGTGGTCGGGGCCGCCCCGGCGCTCGTCGTGGTCGTGCTGCTCTTCGTTGTCGTGGTCGTGGCACCGCCGGGCGGGTTGGCCGTCGAACTGCACCCTGCAACCAGCATGGCTGCGACGGCCGGCGCCACGGCGAGCGCGGTCAGCCCCGAGGGGCGGTCAAAGATGTGGGCGGACATTGTTTCTCGATCCCCTCGATTCGGATGCTCTTCGGTTTGGGTGGCGATGTGGTGCCGGGTTCAGCCGGGCACCTGCTGGAGCCGGTTGGTCATGCCCAACTCGCGGCCGCGGTCCCAGATGAACGGCGTGCCGTTGTGGTAGAACACCGTCTGGTCGTAGCCGTAGACGGTGATGTCGTGCGAGACCGAATCGGCGACGACGGTGTTGGACGAGCCCATCACCGTGACCGCGTAGCAGTTGCCCAGCGCGGTGACGTTGTTGAAGGAGCCGTTGACGAACAGCGTGGCGTCGTTGCAGTCGAGCGTCTGCTGGATGCCCTGCCCGATGACGTGGGTGTCGCCGTTCTTCGCGTGAGCCGGGGGAGCGGATGCCGCGGCGGCGGTGATGACACAGGTTGCCAGCGACCCGGCGACGGTTGTCCAGTTCACTGCGGGCCCCCTTTTTGACCGGTGGATCTGCTCGATGAGATTACGTCCATCCGGCCATGGCTGAAACGGTTTCGCGGTCGGCGTCAACTAGAGTCATTAGTTAAGCACCACGATCATCGCAAGCGAAGGGCCTCGCCATGGCAGCTCACCCGGAAACGCCGTCGGCGGCCGGGCGCCCGCGGGCGGGAAGAACCGGCTCGCGCCCGGCGAAGCTGAGCCGCGAGGGCATCATCGACGGCGCGCTCACCTTCCTGGACCGGGAAGGCTGGGACGCCCTCACCATCAACGCGCTGGCGATGCAGCTGGGCACCAAGGGGCCGTCGCTGTACAACCACGTCGACAGCCTGGAGGACCTGCGCCGCGCGGTGCGGATCCGCGTCATCGACGACATCATCACGATGCTGAACAGGGTCGGCGAGGGCCGCGCCCGCGACGACGCGGTGCTGGTCATGGCGGGCGCGTACCGCAGCTACGCCCATCACCACCCCGGCCGGTACTCGGCCTTCACCCGGATGCCGCTGGGCGGCGACGACCCCGAGTACACGGCGGCGACCCGGGGTGCCGCGGCGCCGGTGATCTCGGTGCTGTCCTCCTACGGTCTCGACGGCGACGAGGCGTTCCACGCGGCCCTGGAGTTCTGGTCCGCGCTACACGGCTTCGTGCTGCTGGAAATGACCGGTGTCATGGACGACATCGACACCGACGCGCTGTTCTCGGACATGGTGCTGCGGCTGGCGGCGGGCATGGAGCGGCGCGTCGCGCACGGTTAACCGCCGCTTTGACCTGCGAGACCGGCGGCGGGTATTGTGGAGGCTCGTGCCTGGCGGCTTGCGGCGCCTAACCGTAAGGAAGTGGATGCCGGGCGAATTCGCATGTCCACGATGCATCGGATCTTTCTCCGGTGCGCAGCGCGTGCGACACACCCGGCCGCGGGGTAGTGCGGCCGGACATAACTGCAGTACGAAGACTTGAGAACCGCCGACAAACGCATAACACGAACACAGAAAGCCGGTAGATGCCAACGATTCAGCAGCTGGTCCGCAAGGGTCGCCGCGACAAGATCGCCAAGGTCAAGACCGCGGCCCTGAAGGGCAGCCCGCAGCGCCGTGGCGTATGCACTCGCGTGTACACGACCACCCCGAAGAAGCCGAACTCGGCCCTTCGGAAGGTCGCGCGCGTGAAGCTGACGAGCCAGGTCGAGGTCACCGCCTACATCCCGGGTGAGGGCCACAACCTGCAGGAGCACTCGATGGTGCTGGTGCGTGGTGGCCGAGTCAAGGACCTGCCAGGCGTGCGGTACAAGATCATCCGCGGTTCGCTCGACACCCAGGGGGTCAAGAACCGCAAGCAGGCCCGCAGCCGTTACGGCGCGAAGAAGGAGAAGAGCTGATGCCGCGCAAGGGGCCCGCGCCGAAGCGTCCGTTGGTCAACGACCCTGTCTACGGGTCGCAGCTGGTCACCCAGCTGGTGAACAAAGTTCTCCTGCAGGGGAAGAAATCGCTGGCCGAACGCATTGTTTATGGTGCGCTCGAGAACGCCCGCGACAAGACGGGCACCGATCCGGTGATCACGCTCAAGCGCGCTCTCGACAACGTCAAGCCCGCGCTGGAGGTGCGCAGCCGCCGCGTCGGCGGTGCGACCTACCAGGTGCCGGTCGAGGTCCGTCCGGACCGGTCCACCACGCTGGCGCTGCGCTGGCTGGTCAGCTTCTCACGGCAGCGCCGGGAGAAGACGATGGTCGAGCGGCTGGCGAACGAGATCCTGGACGCCAGCAACGGCCTGGGGGCCTCCGTCAAGAGGCGCGAGGACACCCACAAGATGGCCGAGGCAAACCGCGCCTTCGCGCACTATCGCTGGTGATCACGCCGGCATAGTCGCCGGCGCGCACACGACAGCAACCAAGCAATCGAAAGAGTGGGAAGACTTCTGTGGCACAGAAGGACGTGCTGACCGACCTGACCAAGGTCCGCAACATCGGCATCATGGCGCACATCGACGCCGGCAAGACGACGACGACCGAGCGCATCCTCTACTACACCGGTATCAGCTACAAGATCGGTGAGGTCCACGATGGCGCCGCCACCATGGACTGGATGGAGCAGGAGCAGGAGCGGGGAATCACCATCACCTCCGCGGCCACCACCTGCTTCTGGAACGACAACCAGATCAACATCATCGACACCCCCGGGCACGTCGACTTCACCGTCGAGGTGGAGCGCAGCCTGCGCGTGCTCGACGGTGCCGTCGCCGTCTTCGACGGCAAGGAGGGCGTCGAGCCGCAGTCCGAGCAGGTGTGGCGCCAGGCCGACAAGTACGACGTCCCGCGGATCTGCTTCGTCAACAAGATGGACAAGATCGGCGCCGACTTCTACTTCTCGGTGCGCACGATGGAAGAGCGCCTGGGCGCCAACGTCATCCCGATCCAGCTGCCGGTCGGCTCCGAAGGCGACTTCGAGGGCGTCGTCGACCTGGTCGAGATGAAGGCCAAGGTGTGGAGCGCCGAGGCCAAGCTCGGCGAGAAGTACGACGTCGTCGACATCCCCGCCGACCTGCAGGAGAAGGCCGACGAGTACCGCACCAAGCTGCTGGAGGCCGTCGCCGAGACCGACGAGGCGCTGCTGGAGAAGTACCTGGGCGGCGAGGAGCTCACCGTCGAGGAGATCAAGGGCGCCATCCGCAAGCTGACCATCAGCTCGGAGGCCTACCCGGTGCTGTGCGGCAGCGCGTTCAAGAACAAGGGCGTGCAGCCCATGCTGGACGCGGTCATCGACTACCTGCCCTCGCCGCTGGACGTGCCGCCGGCCGTCGGCCACGCCCCGGGCAAGGAGGACGTCGAGGTCATCCGCAAGCCGTCGACCGACGAGCCGTTCTCCGCGCTGGCCTTCAAGGTCGCGACGCACCCGTTCTTCGGCAAGCTCACCTACGTCCGGGTGTACTCGGGCAAGGTCGACTCCGGCAGCCAGGTCATCAACTCCACGAAGGGCAAGAAGGAGCGGCTGGGCAAGCTGTTCCAGATGCACTCCAACAAGGAGAACCCGGTGGAGACCGCCTCGGCGGGTCACATCTACGCGGTGATCGGCCTGAAGGACACCACCACCGGCGACACCCTGAGCGACCCGAACGACCAGGTCGTGCTGGAGTCGATGACCTTCCCCGACCCGGTCATCGAGGTGGCCATCGAGCCCAAGACGAAGAGCGACCAGGAGAAGCTGTCGCTGTCGATCCAGAAGCTCGCCGAGGAGGACCCGACGTTCAAGGTGCACCTGGACCAGGAGACCGGCCAGACCGTGATCGGCGGGATGGGCGAGCTGCACCTGGACATCCTGGTGGACCGCATGCGCCGGGAGTTCAAGGTCGAGGCCAACGTCGGTAAGCCGCAGGTGGCTTACAAGGAGACCATCAAGCGGGCCGCGAACAACGTCGAGTTCACCCACAAGAAGCAGACGGGTGGCTCCGGCCAGTTCGCGAAGGTGATCATCAACCTCGAGCCGTTCGCGGGCGAGGACGGTGCGACCTACGAGTTCGAGAACAAGGTCACCGGTGGGCGCATCCCCCGGGAGTACATCCCGTCGGTGGACGCCGGTGCGCAGGACGCCATGCAATACGGTGTGCTGGCCGGCTACCCGCTGGTGAATCTGAAGGTCACGCTGCTCGATGGCGCCTTCCACGAGGTGGACTCGTCGGAGATGGCGTTCAAGATCGCCGGTTCGCAGGTGCTGAAGAAGGCTGCGCAGCAAGCCCAGCCGGTGATCCTGGAACCGATCATGGCCGTCGAGGTCACCACGCCCGAGGACTACATGGGCGACGTGATCGGCGACTTGAACTCCCGCCGTGGCCAGATCCAGGCCATGGAGGAGCGGAGCGGTGCACGCGTCGTCAAGGCGCACGTGCCGCTGTCGGAGATGTTCGGCTACGTCGGCGACCTGAGGTCCAAGACCCAAGGCCGGGCGAACTACTCCATGGTGTTCGACTCGTACGCCGAAGTGCCGGCGAACGTGTCGAAGGAGATCATCGCGAAGGCGACGGGTCAGTAAACCTGCACGCGGAGTAATCTTGCCGGGTCATTGCAAAGCCTTGGGCGCGGCACAACTGAAAACACCAACACTGCTTTAACGAGCACCAACAGTCCAGGAGGACAACGAAGTGGCGAAGGCGAAGTTCGAGCGGACGAAGCCGCACGTCAACATTGGGACCATCGGTCACGTTGACCACGGCAAGACGACGCTGACCGCGGCTATCACCAAGGTTCTGCACGACAAGTACCCGGACCTGAACGAGTCCCGCGCGTTCGACCAGATCGACAACGCTCCCGAGGAGCGTCAGCGCGGTATCACGATCAACATCTCCCACGTGGAGTACCAGACCGACAAGCGGCACTATGCCCACGTCGACGCCCCGGGTCACGCCGACTACATCAAGAACATGATCACCGGTGCGGCCCAGATGGACGGCGCGATCCTGGTGGTTGCCGCCACTGACGGCCCGATGCCGCAGACCCGTGAGCACGTGCTGCTCGCGCGTCAGGTCGGGGTGCCCTACATCCTGGTCGCCCTCAACAAGGCCGACATGGTCGACGACGAGGAGCTGCTGGAGCTCGTCGAAATGGAGGTCCGCGAGCTGCTGGCCGCCCAGGAGTTCGACGAGGACGCCCCGGTGGTTCGGGTCTCGGCGCTGAAGGCGCTCGAGGGCGACGCCAAGTGGGTCGAGTCGGTCGAGCAGCTGATGGAGGCCGTCGACGAGTCGATCCCGGACCCGGTCCGTGAGACCGAGAAGCCGTTCCTGATGCCGGTGGAGGACGTGTTCACCATCACCGGTCGTGGCACCGTGGTCACCGGTCGTGTCGAGCGCGGCGTGATCAACGTGAACGAGGAAGTCGAGATCGTCGGTATCAAGCCGACCAGCACCAAGACCACCGTCACCGGTGTGGAGATGTTCCGCAAGCTGCTTGACCAGGGACAGGCCGGCGACAACGTCGGGCTGCTGCTGCGTGGTATCAAGCGCGAGGACGTCGAGCGCGGTCAGGTCGTCGTGAAGCCCGGCACCACCACGCCGCACACCGAGTTCGAGGGCAGCGTCTACATCCTGTCCAAGGACGAGGGCGGCCGGCACACGCCGTTCTTCAACAACTACCGTCCGCAGTTCTACTTCCGCACCACCGACGTGACCGGCGTGGTGACGCTGCCGGAGGGCACCGAAATGGTGATGCCCGGCGACAACACCAACATCTCGGTCAAGCTGATCCAGCCCGTCGCCATGGACGACGGTCTGCGGTTCGCGATCCGCGAGGGTGGCCGCACCGTCGGCGCCGGCCGGGTCGTCAAGATCATCAAGTAGGTCCAGTTCGCCGTAGAGCCCGGGCTGCCGATTTCGGCGGTCCGGGCTTTACGCGTTTTACCGGGCCGGCTGTTGACGATTCCGCTACGATTCCGGGACAAGGGAGTCGGGGGAGAAAGGGCCGGGAGGTTCGGATGTCCTTCGTATTCGCGACGCCCGAGTACGTCGCCGCCGCGGCGTCGGATCTAGCCAGGATCGGCTGGACGATCACTTCGGCGAACTCGATGGCGCTGGGACCGACGTCGAGCGTGCTGGCACCGGGTGCCGACGAGGTGTCGGCCGGGATCGCGTCGCTGTTCGACGCGCATTCCCAGGTCTACCAGGCGCTCAGCGCTCAAGCCGCGGCGTTTCACAACCAGTTCGTGCAGCTGATGAACGGCGGCGCGGCGCAGTACCTCGCCACCGAGGCCGCCAACACCACGCCCCTGCAGTCGGCGGCGGCCCCCGCGTCGGTCGCGGCGCAGCTGCCCGCGGCGTCGGCCGCGGGTGGTTCGGCGCCGGGCGTACCGGCCGCACCCCTGATGTCGGCGGTCGCGCCGGCCTCGGCGATCGCCGGCGCGCAGGCACCGGTCAGTCAAACGGCAGCCGCGGTTACCACCGGGCCTGCGGCGGTGGCGGCCCCGGCCACCACATCGGCGACGCCGGTGCGGATGGTGACTCCCGCCTACGGCCCGGCCACCGCACAGCCCGCGGCTAGTGCGCCGGCGCCGGTCAATCCGCTCGCCTCGACCCCGGCGCAGGTGGAGACGCCGCAGGCGGCCGCGGCCCCGGCGATGCCGGTATCGACCGGCACGCCGGTGAAGATGGTGTCGGCTCATTCGCCCACCGCTCCGACGTCGGCGGAGTCTTCGGCGCGCCCGGCGCCGACGCTCATACCCAAGGTGGACTGACGCCCGTCCGGTTTGCGTGTATGGCGCGCGCCGCGACAGCGCGAGAGCTAACCTGACACCCAAAATCCCAGCAAGGGTAAGGAGAACTCGTGTTGGCGCGCTACCTGAAGGCACAGTTGGTGGTTTTGCTGTGCGGCGGCCTGGTCGGCCCGATTTTCTTGATCGTCTACTTCACCCTCGGGCTCGGCAGCCTGCTGCAATGGATGTTCTACGTCGGACTGCTCATCACCGTGGCCGACGTGCTGATCGCGCTCGCGTTGGCCAACTACGGGGCGAAGTCCTCGGCCAAGAATGCGGAGCTGGAACAGAACGGGGTGCTGGCGCTCGCTCAGATCACCGGTGTCACCGAGACGGGGACGTGGATCAACAACCAGCAGGTGGTCAAGGTGCACCTGCACATCTCCGGGCCAGGGGTCCTGCCGTTCGACAGCGAGGACCGGGTGATCGCGAGCGTGACCCGGCTCGGCAACCTCAGCGCCCGCAAAGTGGTGGTGCTGGTCAACCCCACCACCAACGAATACCGAATCGACTGGGAGCGAAGCGCGTTGGTCAACGGCCTGGTGCCGGCGCAATTCACCGTGGCCGAGGACAACAGGACCTACGACCTGAGCGGGCAGGCCGGCCCGTTGATGGAGATCCTGCAGATCCTCAAGGCCAACAACGTTCCGCTCAACCGGATGGTCGACATCCGGTCGAATCCGGCGCTGCGCCAGCAGGTTCAGGCGGTGGTGCGCCGCGCCGCCGAACAACAGGCGCCCGCCGCGCAGGCCGCCCAACCTGCCGCCGCCGCGGGGCCGGCACCGGTGGTGACGCCCCCGCAACCGTCGATCGCTCAGCGGCTCCAGGAGCTCGAGACGTTACGCGCCAGCGGCGCGCTGACCGACGAGGAGTACAACAGCCGGCGGGCCCAGATCATCTCCGAAATCTGATCGGCGGGCGACTTAGAACAGGTTTCAGTTCCGCTGCTAGCCTGACTCCGTGACTGGATCACTGCAGGGGCGGGTGGCTTTCATTACCGGCGCCGCCCGCGCCCAGGGCCGTTCGCACGCGGTGCGGCTGGCCCGGGAGGGCGCCGACATCATCGCGCTCGACATCTGCGCCCCGGCGTCGAAGAGCCTGACCTACCCGCCCGCGACGCCGGAGGACCTCGCCGAGACCGTCCGCCTGGTGGAAGCCGAGGGCCGCAAGGTGTTGGCCCGCGAAGCCGACATCCGGGACGACGCCGCACTGCGCCAACTGGTGGCCGACGGCGTCGAACAATTCGGGCGGCTCGACATCGTGGTGGCCAACGCGGGAGTCCTGAGTTGGGGCCGGCTTTGGGAGCTGACCGACGAGCAGTGGGACACGGTGATCGGGGTCAACCTGACCGGCACCTGGCGCACGCTGCGCGCCACCGTGCCCGCCATGATCGAAGCCGGCAACGGGGGTTCGATCGTGGTGGTCAGCTCGTCGGCGGGGCTGAAAGCCACTCCGGGCAACGGGCATTATTCGGCCAGCAAGCACGGACTCACCGCGCTGACCAACACCCTCGCGATCGAGCTCGGCGAATACAACATCCGGGTCAACTCCATCCACCCCTACTCGGTCGACACCCCGATGATCGAGCCGGAGGCGATGATGGAGATATTCGCCCGCCATCCCAGCTTCGTGCACAGCTTCCCCCCGATGCCGTTGCAGCCCAACGGCTTCATGGCACCCGACGAGGTGGCCGATGTCGTGGCGTGGCTAGCCGGCGACGGGGCGGGCACGGTGACCGGCACGCAGGTCCCCGTGGACAAGGGCGCCTTGAAGTATTGACCGGCGATCGTGGTATGAACTCCACGTGACCGCTAGCAAAGGAATAGTGATCGTCGGTGGCGGTCTGGCCGCCGCCCGGACCGCCGAGCAGCTCCGCCGATCCGAGTATGCCGGCCGCGTCACGATCGTCAGCGACGAGGTGCACGTGCCCTACGATCGCCCGCCGCTGTCAAAAGAGGTGCTGCGCAAAGAGGTCGACGACGTGGCCCTCAAACCGCGCGAGTGGTACGACGAGAACGACATCACCCTGCGGCTGGGTGCGGCCGCCACCAGCCTGGACACCGCGGCGCAGACGGTGACGCTGGCCGACGGGTCCGTGATCGGCTACGACGAACTCGTCATCGCGACCGGCCTGGTGCCGCGGCGCATCCCGACGCTGCCGGATCTCGAGGGCATCAGGGTGCTGCGCACGTTCGACGAGAGCATGGCGCTGCGTGAGCACGCGTCCGCGTGCCAGCGCGCCGTCATCGTCGGCGCCGGCTTCATCGGCTGTGAGGTGGCGGCCAGCCTACGGAGCCTCGGGGTGGACGTCGTGTTGGTTGAGCCGCAGCCGACGCCCCTGGCATCCGTGCTCGGCGAGCGGATCGGCGAGCTGGTCGCGCGCCTGCACCGCGCGGAGGGGGTCGACGTGCGCCTCGGTGTCGGGGTGGCCGAAGTGCGCGGCGACGAGCGGGTGGACACGGTGGTGCTGACCGACGGTACCGAGCTCGCCGCGGACCTGGTGGTCATCGGCATCGGATCCCGCCCCGCCACGGGCTGGCTCGAGGGCAGCGGCATCGCGGTCGACAACGGCGTGCTCTGCGACGAGGCCGGACGGACCAGCGCACCGAACGTGTGGGCGCTCGGTGACGTCGCCTCCTGGCGCGACGCGACGGGACATCAAGCGCGCGTGGAACATTGGAGCAACGTCGCCGACCAGACCCGCGTGGTGGTGCCCGCGATGCTGGGACGGGACGTGTCGTCGGCGGTGGTCGTCCCGTACTTCTGGAGCGACCAGTACGACGTCAAGATCCAGTGCCTCGGAGAGCCCGAGGCCACCGACTCCGTCCACCTCGTCGAAGACGACGGCCGCAAGTTCCTGGCGTATTACGAGCGCGACGGCGTGCTGGTCGGGGTGGTGGGCGGCGGGATGCCCGGCAAGGTCATGAAGGTGCGCGCCAAGATCGCCGCCGGTGCGCCCATCTCGGACGTGCTGGGCTGACTTTGGCGGGTAAAGGCGTTGGGCTACAGCCGTTCTCGCCCGTCCGGCGGCTCACAGCCAGCGCACCGGCGGGCCATGCGGATGGCATTCGCCGAGAATCTCGAGGTCGCCGCCCGGCCAGCGGCGCGCCCGCACCAAGAACCGGATCGGTGAGTCGGGCCGGTCACGCGCCGGCTCCAGGGTGAGGTGGACGAACGGCGACCGTTCATCCGCCTGCTCGCCCAGCGCGCGAACGCGCGCGCGGACGGTCTCCCGCTCCTCGTCGGACAGGTATTGCCAGGTGATGGAATGCCACAGCACCGTCAGCGCGCCCGCGGCCAGCGTCAGGCCGGCGACCGCGTCGGCGGCCGTCTGGCGCTCCAGCCCGGCCGGCACCCGCCTGGCGACCTCGATGGCGCCGCGCAGCCGCTCGAGCCGGGCGCTCTGATCGGGCCACACGTAGCTCAACACGGTGAGCTCCCCGTCGGCCCCGGTGACGTCGATGGGTGCGATGTCATAGCCGCGCCGCTCGACGATCCGCACCCGGCCGTGCGGCAGCGCGCCGCGCCACGCGTCCTCGATAATCACCGGCGAATCACCCGGTCCCCACTGGCCGCCGGCGAAGCGGTAACCGTAATGATCCCCGCGCAGGTTCAGCCCCGCGCTTGATCCGATCTCGAAAAGCCTTATCGGCAGGTCGAATTCACGGTTGACGCCTAACAGGCCACCGATCAGCGCGGCGGACCGCCCGACCTCGTTGGTCTGGGGCGGTTGCCGCAACGCCGCCCGCAGCGCCTCGGAGTGGGTGATCGCGACGTCCTTGATCTCCGGCCACGCCGAGTCGGCGTCCCAGCTGCCCCCGGTGCTGGGGTACCAACGGCGCAGGTGCGCCGCCCGGCCGTCGAGCACCAATCGGTGCAGGCCGCCGAGCAGTCGCAGCGGCACCGCAAGGCGCGACGGGGCGTCCTCGTGCCCGGACAAGATGGCGGCGAAGACGCCGTCGGCGGCGACGTCGCTGGCCACCAGCTCGAAAAGCTCCCCATACATCGGTGAGCCCGAGCCGGCACAGAACCGCCCCTGCGCGTGCAGGGTGTGCAGCAGGTGGTCGCCGGTCACCGATCCAGCCTGTCCAGTCCGGCGCCGACAACGTCAAACGCGTTGCCCAGCGCGGTCGGGAGTGGAACGGACTCGTCACCCAGCCAGTGCTCGTAGGCCGACAGCGCCACCGCGAGCATGGTCCAGGCGGCGGTTTGGGGCACCAGGTCGGTCGTCTTGCGGTCCGACCGGCGGGCCACGAAATCGGCGATCACCTCCCGCCAGCCCGCGTACATCGTCATCGAATAGGCCTGCAGTTCGGCCGTCTGCAGGATCACTCGCATGCGCTGGCGGTGCCGTGCGGTCTCGGACTCGTCAAAGGTGTTGAACGCCAACAGCGCATCGCGCAGGGCCTGGCCCAGCGGCACCCGCGGATCGACGTTGTCGAGCAAGTCGCGCAGGTGCGCGAGGTGGGTGTCGAAGTCGCCCCAGGGGATGGCGTTCTTGGACGCGTAGTAGCGAAACAGCGTCCGCCGCGAGATGCCCGCGGCCTGCGCGACGTCGTCGACACTGACCTCGGCGAAGCCGCGGGCGCTGAACAGTTCGATGGCCACGTCGGTGATCTGGTGCGGAGTCGTCGAGCGGCGACGGCCCACCCGTGGCTGCGGCACCATGACACCCCGCCCTTCCATTTCGGCACTCGATGCCATATTCTGACGAAGCTTGTGACTCGATCCCCATCGTTGTCAAGAACCGACGAAAGGCAATGACCCGTGGACCACGAAACCGAGACCGAAACCCAGCTCGTCGCCGAGACCCTGGTCGAAGAGGTGTCCATCGACGGCATGTGCGGGGTCTACTGACCCGCGTGTTCGACCCCGACCGCGGCTGGCGGTTGCACCCACAGGTGGCGGTCCGCCCCGAACCGTTCGGGGCGCTGCTCTACCACTTCGGCACCCGCAAGCTGTCCTTTCTCAAGAACCGCACCATTCTGACGGTGGTGCGGTCGCTGGCCGACCATCCCGATGTGCACTCCGCCTGCCGAGCGGCGGGTGTGGACGACTCGGGTGAGGCGCCGTACTTGCACGCGCTGGGCGTGTTGGCCGATTCGAAGATGTTGGTACCTCAGGAGGTTCCATGACCGCCGGACTGGCCAGAGTGCCGCGGCTCATCGAGCAGTTCGAGAGCGGGCTGGATGCACCCATCTGCCTGACGTGGGAGTTGACGTACGCCTGCAACTTGGCGTGCGTGCACTGCCTCTCGTCCTCGGGTAAACGGGACCCGCGGGAGCTGTCCACCCGGCAATGCATGGACATCATCGACGAGCTCGAACGCATGCAGGTGTTCTACGTCAACATCGGCGGCGGGGAGCCCACCGTGCGCCCGGACTTCTGGGAGCTGGTC
Organism: Mycobacterium sp. E1386; assembly: GCF_001672745.1. Taxonomy (NCBI): domain Bacteria; kingdom Bacillati; phylum Actinomycetota; class Actinomycetes; order Mycobacteriales; family Mycobacteriaceae; genus Mycobacterium; species Mycobacterium sp. E1386. The sequence goes on along the minus strand of NZ_LZKH01000070.1, from coordinate 24,016 downwards.
GACTACGCCACCGCGCACCACGTCGGGGTGAAGTTCTCCACCAACGGGGTCCGCATCACCGAAGAGGTCGCCGCCCGGCTGGCGGCCAGCGACTACGTGGATGTCCAGATCTCGCTCGACGGGGCCACCGCGGAGGTCAACGACGCGGTCCGGGGCCCGGGATCCTTCGACATGGCCGTGCGCGCGCTGGAGAACCTCGCGGACGCCGGCTTCGCCGACGCGAAGATCTCCGTCGTGGTCACTCGGCACAACGTCGACCAGCTCGACGAATTCGCCGCGCTGGCAAGCCGTTACGGCGCCACCCTGCGGATCACCCGGCTGCGTCCCTCGGGCCGGGGCGCGGACGTCTGGGAGGACCTGCACCCCACCGCCGAGCAGCAGGTGCAGCTGTATGACTGGCTGGTGGCCAAGGGGGAGCGGGTGCTCACCGGCGACTCCTTCTTCCATCTGTCGCCGCTGGGCTCCTCGGGCGCGCTGGCCGGCCTGAACATGTGCGGCGCCGGCCGGGTGGTGTGCCTGATCGACCCGGTGGGCGACGTGTATGCGTGCCCGTTCGCCATCCACGACCGCTTCCTGGCCGGAAACGTGTTGACCGACGGGGGATTCGACAACGTCTGGAAGAACGCACCGCTGTTCCGTGAGCTCCGCGAACCGCAGTCCGCGGGCGCCTGCGGCAGCTGCGATCACTACGACGCCTGCCGGGGCGGCTGCATGGCGGCCAAGTTCTTCACCGGCCTGCCGATGGACGGGCCGGATCCCGAATGCGTCCAGGGCCACAGCGCGTCGGCGCTGGCCCGCCGGCGCGAGACGCCGCGCCCCCGCGCCGACCATTCCCGGAAGTCCGGCGGCCCCGTACTCCTGAAACTGTCCCGGCCACCCGCGCGGCTGTGCAACGAAAGCCCCGTGTGATCATGGCCGGCCAATGGTTCGAAACCGTCGCCATCGCGCAGCAGCGCGCGAAGCGGCGGCTGCCGAAATCCGTTTACTCGGCGCTGCTTGCGGGCAGCGAAAAGGGCGTCACCGTCTCCGATAACGTCGCGGCGTTCGGTGAACTCGGATTCGCCCCGCACGTGGTGGGTGCGCAGGAAAAGCGCGACCTATCGACTACCGTGATGGGACAAGATATTTCGATGCCGGTGCTGATTTCGCCAACCGGTGTCCAGGCGGTCGATCCGGACGGTGAGGTCGCGGTCGCGCGGGCCGCGGCGGCGCGGGGGACGGCGATGGGCCTGTCCTCCTTCGCCAGCAAACCGATCGAGGAGGTCATCGGCGCCAACCCCAAGATCTTCTTCCAGGTGTACTGGCTGGGCGGGCGTGACGCGATCGCCGAGCGGGTGGAACGGGCGCGCCAGGCCGGGGCGGTCGGTTTGATCGTCACCACCGACTGGTCGTTCTCGCACGGGCGCGACTGGGGTAGCCCCCAGATCCCCGAAGCGATGAACCTGCGGACCGTCCTGCGGCAGTCTCCGGAAGCGGTCTTCAAGCCCCGCTGGCTGTGGAAATACGGCAAGACGCTGCGCCCGCCGGACTTGCGGGTGCCCAACCAGGGGCGCCGCGGTGAGCCCGGCCCGCCCTTCTTTGCCGCCTACGGCGAGTGGATGGGTACGCCGCCCCCGACGTGGGAGGACATCGCTTGGCTGCGCGAGCTGTGGGGCGGCCCCTTCATGCTCAAGGGCGTGATGCGTGTCGATGACGCGAAAAGGGCTGTGGATGCCGGGGTTTCGGCAATTTCGGTGTCGAACCACGGAGGTAACAACCTCGACGGCACGCCGGCCTCCATCCGCGCCCTGCCGGCGGTGGCCGCCGCGGTCGGCGATCAGGTCGAGGTGCTGCTCGACGGGGGCATCCGCCGCGGCAGCGACGTCGTGAAGGCCGTGGCGCTCGGGGCGCGCGCGGTGATGATCGGCCGCGCCTACCTGTGGGGCCTCGCCGCCGCCGGCCAGGCGGGCGTGGAGAACGTGCTCGACATCCTGCGTGGGGGGATCGACTCGGCGCTGATGGGTCTGGGCCACGCCAGCGTCCACGACCTCGGCCCGGACGACATCCTGGTGCCGCCCGGCTTCACCCGGGCGCTGGGTGTCCCGTCCGCCGGGCACGCCTGATCAGCTAATCACCGATATCCCGGGCAAATTTGTCCAGAATGCTCGCCGGCCTTGAAACGGTGGTACACGCGGGGTATCCGTGACGAACGAGCACAAATATCGAACCCCTGATGAACCAGTCAGAAAAAAATAGTTTTCAACAGACAACAATTGGTGCACGCCAGGTGAATTCGTCCTACCATCACCGAGTGCCCGTACTCGGCGAATTGGCGATGGCGACGTCAAGCCAGCTATCGGGTAGCTCGCCGTCGATATTGATCCCGCTTGGGTCGACCGAACAGCACGGTCCGCACCTGCCATTGGACACCGACACCCGGATCGCCACCGCGGTCGCCCGCGGGGCCCGGGCCGGTCTCGAAGCGCGCCTCGGGCCCGAGTGGTTGCTGGCGCCGGCCATCGCCTACGGGGCCAGCGGCGAGCACCAGAGTTTCGCCGGAACGATATCCATCGGCACCGAAGCCCTGACGACCCTGCTGGTGGAGTACGGCCGGTCGGCCGCCAGCTGGGCCAACCGCCTGGTCTTCATCAACGGCCATGGCGGCAACGTCGCGGCGCTGACCGCGGCGGTGGCCCGGCTGCGGGCCGAGGGCCGCGACGCCGGCTGGTGCCCATGCCTGGCCGACGGCGGCGATGCTCACGCCGGGCACACCGAAACCTCGCTGTTGCTGCACATCTCGCCGGGTGACGTGCTGACCGACCGGTGGCTCACCGGCAACCGGGCGCCGCTGCCGGAATTACTCCCCTCCATGCGGCGCGGGGGAGTCGCGGCGGTCAGCCCCGTGGGCGTGCTGGGGGACCCGACCACCGCGACCGCTGCCGAGGGCAAGCGCATCCTCGCCGAGATGGTCGACGGTGCTGTCCGGCGAGTGACCCGGTGGTCGCCCGGGCGCGACAGGATGCTTACATGACGGCGGCCCGGCTACCGGATGGCTTCGCCGTCCAGGTCGATCGTCGGGTGCGGGTGCTCGGCGATGGCTCGGCGCTGCTCGGTGGCTCGCCGACCCGGCTGCTGAAGCTGGCGCCGGCCGCACAGGACATGCTGTGCGACGGCCGGCTGAAGGTCCGTGACGACGTCAGCGCCCAGTTGGCCCGCACCTTGCTGGACGCCACGGTGGCACATCCGCGGCCGGCGGGCGGGCCGTCGCATCACGACGTCACCGTGGTAATTCCGGTGCGGGACAACCTTTCCGGTGTGCGGCGCTTGGTGAGCTCGCTGCGCGGCCTGCGGGTCATCGTGGTGGACGACGGTTCCTTCCCGCCGATCGAGCCCGACGACTTCGTCGGCGCGCACTGCGACGTCGAAGTGCTGCGGCACACACGCTCCAGGGGACCGGCCGCCGCCCGCAACACCGGGCTGGCCGCCTGCAGGACCGACTACGTCGCGTTTCTGGATTCCGACGTCGCGCCGCGGCGCGGCTGGCTGGAGGCGCTGCTCGGGCACTTCTGCGATCCCACCGTCGCCCTGACCGCGCCGCGCATCGTCGGGTTGTCGCAGAGCGAAAATGTGGTGGCCCGCTACGAGGCGGTGCATTCGTCGCTCGACCTCGGCGAGCGCGAAGCGCCGGTGCTGCCCCACAGCCAGGTGTCCTACGTGCCCAGCGCGGCGATCATCTGTCGGTGCTCCGCCCTGCGCAGTGTCGGCGGGTTCGACGAGACCCTGCAATCCGGTGAGGACGTCGACCTGTGTTGGCGGCTCATCGAGGCCGGCGCCCGGCTGCGCTACGAACCCATCGCGGTGGTCGCCCACGACCACCGCACCGAACTGCGGGATTGGCTCGCGCGCAAGGCGTTCTATGGCGGATCGGCCGCCCCGCTGTCGGTTCGCCATCCGGACAAGACGGCCCCGGTGGTGATCTCCGGCTGGGCGCTGATGACCTGGATCCTGGTGGCGTTCGGGACCAGCCTGTCCCAGCTGGCATCCGTCGTCGTCGCCGTCCTGACCGGTCGCCGGATCGCCAGGGCGATGCGGGGCGCCGAGACGTCGATCGCGGACGTGGCGGTGATCGCGACCCGCGGCCTGTGGTCGGCGGCGCTGCAGCTGGCGTCGGCCCTGTGCCGGCACTATTGGCCGGTCGCGCTGCTTGCCGCCACGGTGTCGCGACATTTCCGACGCGTCGTGCTGGTCGCGGCGATCATGGACGGCGTGGTGGACTGGCTGCGACGCCGCGACGCCATCGGCGACGATGCCGAACCGATCGGCCTGCTGACCTATCTGTTGCTCAAGCGGGTCGACGACCTGGCGTACGGCCTCGGGTTGTGGTGGGGCGTGGTGCGGGAGCGCAACCTGCGGGCGCTGAAACCCCAGATTCGCAGCTAGCCGCGACCTTGACCCGCCCTTGAGTAAGGCCGCCTCGCACAGCGACGTGCTGATCGTCGGTGCCGGTAGTGCTGGATCGGTTGTCGCCGAACGCCTTTCTGCCGAGCCGGGTTGCGCGGTGACCGTCCTCGAGGCGGGCCCTGCCCTCGATGATCCGGGATTGCTCGCTCAAACCGCGAACGGATTGCAGCTGCCGATCGGGGTCGGCAGCCCGCTGGTGCGCCGCTATCAGACCAGCCTGACCGATCGGCCCGTGCGCGCGCACGCGCTCGTGCGCGGGGCGACGGTCGGCGGTTCCGGCGCGATCAATGGCGGCTACTTCTGCCGCGGGTTGCCGCGCGACTTCGACCGGCTATCGCTGCCCGGCTGGGCCTGGTCCGACGTCCTCGAGAGCTTCCGCGCCATCGAGACCGACCTGGACTTCAGTGGGCCGGCCCACGGCGACAGCGGTCCGATCCGGGTCCGTCGTACCCACGAAATGACGGGAACCACCGAACGTTTCATCACCGCCGCGCAGCGCGCCGGTTTCGGCTGGATCGAAGATCTCAATGACGTTGGGCCGGAACGGGTTTCGGGGACGGGTGCCGTCCCGCTGAACATCGTCGACGGTGTGCGTACCGGATCCGGCGCGGGCTTCCTGTTGCCGGCACTGGGCCGGCCGAACCTGACCTTGCACTCCCGGACGCGCGTCGCGCGGTTGCGCTTCACCGGCACCGCCGCCACGGGTGTCGACGCCTTCGGCCCGCACGGCCGCATGACGCTGACCGCAGACCGGATCGTGTTGTGCGCCGGGGCCATCCAAACGGCGCAGCTGCTGATGCTCTCCGGCATCGGAGCCGAGGAGGGGCTGCGGGCCGTCGGCGTACCGGCGGTAAACCCGCTGCCGGTGGGCACGTCGTTCAGCGACCACCCCGAATGGGTGCTGCCCACCGACTGGACGGTGGCTCCCGGCCGGCCGGTGCTGGAAGTCGTGCTGAGCACCGCCGATGGTCTCGAGATCAGGCCCTACACAGGCGGGTTCGTCGCGATGACCGGGGACGGCGCCGCCGGTCATGCCGACTGGCCGCACATCGGGGTGGCGCTCATGCAGCCACGCGCACGCGGGCGCATCACGCTCGCGTCGGCCGATCCCGAGGCGGCGCCCCTCATCGAGCACCGTTACGACAGCGAGCCCGAGGACGTCGCGGCGCTACGCCAAGGCGCCGAATTGGCCCGCGAATTAGCGCGTACCGCAACACATGTCGGCGAGCCCGTATGGTCCACGTCGCAACACCTCTGCGGCACGGCGCCGATGGGCGCCGATACCGACCCACGGGCGGTCGTAGACCATCGCTGCCGGGTGCACGGCATCGACAACTTGTGGGTGATCGACGGCTCGGTCCTGCCCGCGATCACCAGCCGGGGGCCGCACGCCACCATCGTCATGATCGGTCATCGGGCCGCCGAATTCGTTCGGTGATGCGTGCGTGGGGGCGGGCCTCAACGGTGAGGCATGAGGCCCGCCCCGCGAGCGGCGAATGTTCATGCGGTCCACGTAGATGGCCACGGCAAGTGGCGGTGCGCGCGCAATTGATACGTCGCGCGACAATGCGTCGCAATATTCGTGGACTGCACGGTCGCCGTTCCATTGTTCGATTGCCCGTGCTTGTCTTTTGTCCCTTACCTCCCTTCGCCGTTGCGTGAAACTCGTCGGCAGGCCGGAGGCGAACGCTGCCGCGCCGGGCATACCGGCTCGACCACGCTGGTAACACCCATCAACACCACATCCACCTCGCCTCGCAGAGATGATCTGTAACTGTCGATATATATTTGGTGATACCAGAACCGGCAGACGTTTTCAAGCATTGAACCCGCTGTTGGACAACAGCATTGGACGAAAGGGCCGGTTCAGCGACGGCGGCTGGACAGCATCCCGCGCACCGGCCGAAGCTGCCGGCCGTCGCGGCCGGGCGCCCAAACCGCGATCAGCAGCGCGGCGGCGGCGACGATCACGGCCATCGTGATCGTCGATGCGTGCAAGGCCGCCAGGAACGCGGCCTTGCTGATGTCCGCCAGCTGGCGGCCCTGGGGTCCCATCCGGCCCGCCACCTCGACGGCTTTGGCCAGCGAATCGGTGGCCGGCCCCCGGACCGGCTCGGGAAAGCCCGCCAACTTCGGGGCGAGCTCGTGCGAATAGCGGCCGGCCAGAATCGAACCGGCCACCGCGATTCCCAACGCGCCGCCCATTTCCCGGGACGTGTCGTTCACCGCGGAGGCGACACCCTGCTTCTCGTCGGGCACCGCCCCCATGATCGCCGACGTCGTCGGCGCCGTGCAGATTCCGATGCCGGTTGCCAATATCAGTGTGGGCCAGGCGAATTCCAGATATGAAGAGTGCAGGTTCAACCGGTACATGCACGCGAACCCGACCGCCATCAGCAGGGTGCCGATGAACAGCACGAGCCGCAGGCCCAGCTTGGGCACGTACCAGAACGATAGCGCCGAGAAAATGCCGAGCGGCACCATGAACGGGCCGAAGGAGATCGCCGTCGTCAGGGCCGAGTAGCCCATGATCTGTTGCACGTATTGCATGCCGATGTAGAAGAAACCGAACGTGGCGCCGAACAGGATGACGATCGCGGCGACACCGGTGGCGAAATTCGGGTCGGCGAACAACCGGACGTCGAGCAGCGGTTGCCTGTCGCGCCGGGCGAGGCGCAGCTCGACGGCACCGAACCCCGCCGCGAGCACCGCCCCCGCGACGAGCCCGCCCCAGACCAGGGGGTTGCTCCATCCGTGGGTCGGCGCCTCCAGGATCGCCGCCACGGCGATCGCCACCGCGGCACCGACCAGGATCGCGCCCAGCCCATCGATCCGGGGGGCGCCGCTGTCGCGCGACGAGGCGACGGTGCACGCCAGCGCGAAGATCACCAGACCGGCGACGCCCAGCGACCAGAAGATCGCGTGCCAGTCCCAAAAGCGAAGCAGCACGCCGGAACCGATCATGCCCAGCACGCCGCCGGATCCGGCGGTGCCCGCCCAGATCCCGACCGCCTTGGTGCGCTCGGCTTTTGGATAGGCCACGCTCAGCAGCGACAACGTCGCCGGCATCACGAAGGCGGCGCCGATTCCGGCCACCGCACGGCCGGCGATGATCTGCGCCGGGCTGTGCAGCATCGCCGGGGCCATCGAGCCGACCGAGAAGACCACCAAGCCGATCAGCAGGGCGCCGCGCCTGCCGTAGCGGTCGCCGATCGCGCCCGCGGGCAACAGCAGGCACGCCAGGGCGACGGTGTACCCATCGACGATCCAGTTCAGCTGCGACTGGGTGGCCGAGGTGGCCACCGCGAGGTCTCCCAGCGCGGTGTTCAGCGCCGTCATCGACGCGACAACGAGGGCGACTCCCATGCAGGCGACCGCCAGCGTCCAGTTTCGAGCTCGGGGACTATTGCCGATGCTGACTGCATCAGTACGCTGGTCAGGCCGGACCAGGGTTTCGACCATGCTGCGCCTCCTCACGGTGGCGTTGGGAAGTTTCGAGACCGATAGTCTTGTAGGTAGACCGATAGTCTCGTTCCCAAACAGGGAGGTGGGTCACATCACTGGCAGCACCAGCGACCCCCGCCCGGCGCGCTCGCGGGCGCGTTTACTCGAGGCCGCCGCCACGCTGCTGAGTTCCGGTGGTCCCAGCGCGGTGACCGTCGACGCGGTCACCCGCACGGCCAATGTGGCCAGAGCCACGTTGTATCGCCACTTCCCCAGCGGAAACGATTTGCTGGCAGCGGCTTTCAACAGCCTCATCCCGCCCTCGCCCACGCCGCCGGCCGAGGGTTCGCTGCGCGACCGCCTGGTGGCGGTGGTGCTGGCGCAGGCCGAGTCGGTGGCGCAGGCGCCGGCGCTGATGACGGCCATGTCGTGGTTGTCCATGGGTCGGGACCTGGACGAGATGCCGGAACCCCGCGACTGCGCCGTAAACAGCACGGCCATCACGACGCTGCGTGAACGCATCGCCCAGCAGTACGCCGCGCCGTTCGACGCCATCTTCGACAGCCCGGAGGCCGCCGAGCTCGGCGAGGTGGACCGCTCCCGGGCCATCGCACTGCTCATCGGCCCGCTGGTGCTGGGGCGCCTTTCCACCCTTCCCGACTTCGATTACCGCGAGTGCGCGCTCGCGGCGGTCGACGGTTTCCTCTATGTACAGCGCGCACACAGCCGGGCCGGCGCGGCGAGCGTCGAATCGGCGGGTGCCTGAGGCCGGCGACGGCCGCTGACCAGCGGGTTGACCGCCGGGCGGGGCCGCGCCCGTGGCGTCCGGCCGGGATTTGGCCAAACCCATGATCTAGGGCATACTGTTCAGGTTGCCTTGGGCCGGGTTTGCGCCTGGTCGGGCATACGACCAGCGCCCAAACGGGCGCGTCCGGTCCCATCCTTGGAGCGCGACAAATTTTGCCGCGGTCCAGGCTGCGTGAGGGTGACACACCCGACCGCGGGGGCCGGTGGACCACGACAGGTAAACAGCGGCGCAGTATCCGGCGCGACGCTCGATCGGCCCAGGGTTGGCCCGGGCTCGATCAGCGCGCTGGGAGCACCAGGTCCGGACACGGATTTTTGTAAGTTGGAGTGAGGGTAGGAGAAGCGTGGCGGGACAAAAGATCCGCATCAGGCTCAAGGCCTACGACCATGAGGCCATCGACGCATCGGCGCGCAAAATCGTCGAGACCGTCGTCCGCACGGGTGCCAGTGTCGTAGGTCCGGTGCCGCTGCCGACTGAGAAGAACGTGTATTGCGTCATCCGCTCTCCGCATAAGTACAAGGACTCGCGGGAGCACTTCGAGATGCGCACTCACAAGCGGTTGATCGACATCCTCGACCCGACGCCGAAGACCGTCGACGCGCTGATGCGCATCGACCTTCCGGCCAGTGTCGACGTCAACATCCAGTAGGAGATCCAGACTCATGGCAAGAAAAGGCATTCTGGGTACCAAGCTGGGCATGACGCAGGTGTTCGACGAGAACAACCGGGTCGTCCCGGTGACGGTGGTCAAAGCGGGGCCCAATGTGGTCACCCGCATCCGCACACCCGAGCGCGACGGCTACAGCGCCGTCCAGCTGGCCTACGGCGAGATCAGCCCTCGCAAGGTGAACAAGCCGGTCACCGGTCAGTACAGTGCCGCGGGCGTGAACCCGCGCCGGCACCTGGCCGAATTGCGGCTGGACGACGAGGCCGCGACCAGCGAATACGAAGTCGGCCAGGAGCTGACGGCGGAGATCTTCGCCGACGGCGCCTATGTCGACGTGACCGGTACCTCCAAGGGCAAGGGCTTCGCCGGCACCATGAAGCGCCACGGCTTTCGCGGCCAGGGCGCCAGCCACGGTGCGCAGGCGGTGCACCGCCGTCCCGGTTCCATCGGCGGCTGCGCCACCCCCGCGCGCGTCTTCAAGGGCACCCGGATGGCCGGCCGGATGGGTAACGACCGGGTGACCGTGCAGAACCTGGTGGTGCACAAGGTTGATGCCGAGAACGGCGTGCTGCTGATCAAGGGTGCGGTCCCCGGCCGTACCGGTGGGCTCGTGGTGGTCCGCAGCGCGATCAAACGAGGTGAGAAGTAATGGCTCTCAAGATCGACGTCAAGACGCCCGACGGCAAGGTCGACGGCTCCGTCGAGCTGCCGGCCGAGTTGTTCGACGCCCCGGCCAACATCGCGCTGATGCACCAGGTGGTCACCGCGCAGCGGGCGGCGGCGCGCCAGGGCACGCACTCGACCAAGACCCGCGGCGAAGTCAGCGGCGGTGGACGTAAGCCGTACCGGCAGAAGGGAACCGGTCGTGCCCGTCAGGGTTCGACGCGGGCCCCGCAGTTCACCGGCGGTGGCGTCGTGCACGGTCCCAAGCCGCGCGACTACGCCCAGCGCACCCCCAAGAAGATGATCGTCGCCGCGTTGCGCGGCGCGTTGTCGGACCGGGCGCGCAACGGCCGCATTCATGCGGTCACCGAGTTGGTGTCGGGCCAGACGCCGTCGACCAAGAACGCCAGGGCGTTCCTGGGCACGCTGACCGACCGCAAGAAGGTGCTGATCGTGATCGGCCGCAGCGACGAGGCCGGCGCCAAGAGCGTGCGCAACCTGCCCGGTGTGCACATCCTGACGCCCGACCAGCTCAACACCTATGACGTGCTGCGCTCCGACGACGTGGTGTTCAGCGTTGAGGCGCTCAACGCCTACATCAGTGCCCAGGCGGGCGCCGGCACCGCTAGCACCGAGGAGGTAACGGCGTAGATGGCGACCATCACCGACCCCCGCGACATCATCCTGGCCCCGGTCATCTCGGAAAAGTCCTACGGCCTCCTGGATGAGAACGTGTACACCTTTGTGGTGCACCCCGATTCGAACAAGACGCAGATCAAGATCGCCATCGAGAAGATCTTCTCCGTCAAGGTCGCATCGGTGAACACCGCGAACCGGCAGGGTAAGCGCAAGCGCACCAGGACCGGATACGGCAAGCGCAAGGGCACCAAGCGCGCCATCGTCACGCTGGCGCCCGGTAGCAAGCCCATCGACCTGTTCGGGGCCCCGGCCTAGCCGCGCGCGAGAGAAAGACCTGATTAGACATGGCAATTCGTAAGTACAAGCCGACGAGCCCCGGCCGCCGCGGCTCCAGCGTGTCCGACTTCGCCGAGGTCACCCGGTCGGAGCCGGAGAAGTCGTTGGTGCGCCCGTTGCACGGCCACGGTGGCCGTAACGCACACGGCCGCATCACCACCCGCCACAAGGGTGGCGGCCACAAGCGCGCCTACCGGGTGATCGACTTCCGTCGCAACGACAAGGACGGCGTCAACGCCAAGGTCGCGCACATCGAGTACGACCCGAACCGGACCGCCAACATCGCGCTGCTGCACTTCCTGGACGGCGAGAAGCGTTACATCATCGCGCCGCAAGGCCTTTCGCAGGGCGACGTGGTGGAGTCGGGCGCGAACGCCGACATCAAGCCCGGCAACAACCTGCCGCTGCGCAACATCCCCGCCGGTACCGTGATCCACGCCGTGGAACTGCGGCCCGGCGGTGGCGCCAAGCTGGCGCGGTCCGCCGGCTCGAGCATCCAGCTGCTCGGTAAAGAGGGCACCTACGCGTCGCTGCGTATGCCCAGCGGTGAGATCCGCCGCGTCGACGTGCGCTGCCGCGCCACGGTCGGCGAGGTCGGCAACGCCGAACAGGCAAACATCAACTGGGGCAAGGCCGGCCGGATGCGGTGGAAGGGCAAGCGCCCTTCGGTCCGTGGTGTGGTCATGAACCCGGTGGACCACCCGCACGGTGGTGGCGAGGGTAAGACCTCCGGTGGTCGCCACCCGGTGAGCCCGTGGGGCAAGCCGGAGGGCCGCACCCGCCACCCGAACAAGGCCAGCAACAAACTCATCGTCCGGCGCCGGCGCACCGGCAAGAAGCACGGTCGCTAGGAACTCGAGGAGTAGCCAACCATGCCACGCAGCCTGAAGAAGGGCCCGTTCGTCGACGACCACCTCCTCAAGAAGGTGGACGTCCAGAACGAGAAGAACACCAAGCAGGTCATCAAGACCTGGTCTCGGCGTTCGACGATCATTCCGGACTTCATCGGTCACACCTTCGCCGTCCACGACGGACGCAAGCACGTCCCGGTGTTCGTCACCGAGTCGATGGTCGGTCACAAGCTTGGTGAATTCGCGCCGACGCGAACCTTCAAGGGACACATCAAGGACGACCGGAAGGCCAAACGGCGATGACCACAACTGAATTCCCGTCGGCGGTCGCCAAGGCGCGGTTCGTGCGGGTCTCACCGACGAAGGCCCGCCGGGTGATCGACCTGGTGCGTGGCCGCTCGGTGGCCGACGCGCTCGACATTCTGCGCTGGGCGCCCCAGGCGGCCAGCGAGCCGGTGGCGAAGGTGATCGCGAGCGCCGCGGCGAACGCGCAGAACAACAACGGCCTGGACCCGGCCACCCTGGTGGTCGCCACGGTGTACGCCGACGAGGGTCCGACCGCCAAGCGGATTCGCCCGCGCGCCCAGGGGCGCGCGTTCCGGATCCGCAAGCGCACCAGCCACATCACGGTCGTGGTGGAGAGCCGGCCGGCAAAGGACCAGCGTTCGGCGAAGTCGACGAGGGCCCGCCGCGCCGAGGCCAGCAAGGCCGCCGCGAAGGCGCCCGCGAAGAAGGCCGCCACCAAGGCGCCCGCCAAGAAGGCGCCCGCCAAGAAGGCCGCGGCGAAGTCCGCTCCGGCGAAGAAAACTACGTCTGAGACTTCTGAGGCGAAGGGAGGCTCAGACTAGTGGGCCAGAAGATCAATCCGCACGGCTTCCGGCTGGGTATCACCACGGACTGGAAGTCCCGCTGGTACGCCGACAAGCAGTACGCGGACTACGTCAAGGAAGACGTCGCCATCCGCAAGCTGCTGTCCACCGGGCTGGAACGCGCCGGCATCGCCGACGTGGAGATCGAGCGCACCCGCGACCGGGTGCGCGTCGACATCCACACCGCGCGCCCCGGCATCGTCATCGGCCGCCGCGGCACCGAGGCCGACCGCATCCGCGCGGACCTGGAGAAGCTGACCGGCAAGCAGGTTCAGCTCAACATCCTCGAGGTCCGCAACCCCGAGTCCCAGGCGCAGTTGGTGGCGCAGGGCGTCGCCGAGCAGCTGAGCAACCGGGTGGCGTTCCGCCGCGCGATGCGTAAGGCCATCCAGTCGGCGATGCGTCAGCCCAACGTCAAGGGCATCCGGGTGCAGTGCTCGGGTCGTCTGGGCGGTGCGGAGATGAGCCGTTCGGAGTTCTACCGCGAGGGCCGGGTGCCACTGCACACGCTGCGCGCCGACATCGACTACGGCCTGTACGAGGCCAAGACCACCTTCGGCCGGATCGGTGTGAAGGTGTGGATCTACAAGGGCGACATCGTCGGTGGGAAACGCGAACTCGCCGTCGCCGCCCCGGCGGGCGCCGACCGTCCCCGTCGCGAGCGTCCCTCGGGCACGCGTCCCCGCCGCAGCGGTGCGTCGGGTACCACGGCGACCAGCACCGAGGCCGGCCGGGCCGCCGCGGGCGCCGAAGAAAGCACCGCGGCCGCAGCGGCCGAGCCCGCGCCCGCCGCAGAACCGCAGAGCACGGAGAGCTGAATCATGTTGATTCCCCGCAGGGTTAAACACCGCAAGCAGCACCACCCCCGCCAGCGCGGCATCGCCAGCGGCGGCACGGCGGTGAACTTCGGTGACTACGGCATCCAGGCCCTCGAGCACGCCTACGTCACCAACCGGCAGATCGAGTCCGCGCGTATCGCGATCAACCGCCACATCAAGCGTGGCGGCAAGGTGTGGATCAACGTCTTCCCGGACCGCCCGCTGACCAAGAAACCCGCCGAGACCCGGATGGGTTCGGGTAAGGGCTCGCCGGAATGGTGGGTGGTCAACGTCAAGCCGGGCCGCGTGCTGTTCGAGCTGAGCTACCCCAACGAGCAGGTGGCCCGGGCGGCCCTTACCCGTGCAATCCACAAGCTGCCGATCAAGGCACGCATCGTGACCCGAGAGGATCAGTTCTGATGGCAGTGGGAATTTCGCCTGGCGAACTGCGTGAGCTCACCGACGAGGAGCTGACCGAGCGCCTGCGCGAATCCAAGGAGGAGCTGTTCAACCTGCGTTTCCAGATGGCGACGGGGCAGCTGTCCAACAACCGCCGGCTGCGCGCGGTGCGGCAGGAGATCGCGCGCGTGTACACCGTGCTGCGCGAACGAGAACTGGGCCTGGCTTCCGGGCCCGACGGTAAGGAATCGTGATGGCAGAAGCGAAGAAGGCGGCCCCGAAGGCGGCCGCAACGGACACGCCCTCGAAAGAGAAGGGCCCCAAGCACACTCCGGCCAACCCGAAGGTCCGTGGCCGGCGCAAGGTCCGCATCGGTTACGTGGTGAGCGACAAGATGCAGAAGACCATCGTGGTCGAGCTGGAGGACCGCGTGCGGCACCCGCTGTACGGCAAGATCATCCGCACCACCAAGAAGGTGAAGGCGCACGACGAGAACAGCACCGCAGGCATCGGCGACCGCGTCTCGCTGATGGAGACGCGTCCGACGTCGGCGACCAAACGGTGGCGGCTCGTCGAAATTCTCGAGAAGGCCAAGTAGCCGCGAAGCGGCATCGAAACGCCCGGGTCCTGGTGGTCCCGGGCGTTTTGCTTTGCGGGGGGCGGTGGTCGGCGAAAAGCGATCGGAAATTTCGCGGCCGCGTTACTCTCGGCGCATGTCGACTGACTCGCCGGCCTTCCAAGGCAAGATCGAGCTGGATATCCGGGACTCCGAGCCGGACTGGGGCCCCTACGCCGCGCCGACCGCGCCGGAGAACTCGCCGAACATCCTGTACCTGGTGTGGGACGACACCGGCATCGCGACCTGGGACTGTTTCGGCGGTCTGGTCGAGATGCCCGCCATGACCCGCATCGCCGAGCGTGGTGTCCGGCTGTCGCAATTTCACACCACCGCGCTGTGCTCGCCGACCCGGGCCTCTCTGCTGACCGGCCGCAACGCCACCACGGTCGGCATGGCCACCATCGAGGAATTCACCGACGCGTTCCCGAATGCCAACGGCCGGATCCCGTTCGACACCGCGCTGCTCTCCGAAGTGCTCACCGAGCGCGGCTACAACACGTACTGCATCGGCAAGTGGCACCTGACGCCGCTCGAAGAGTCCAATCTGGCGTCCACCAAACGACATTGGCCGACCTCGCGCGGCTTCGAGCGGTTCTACGGTTTCCTGGGCGGCGAGACCGACCAGTGGTATCCCGACCTGGTGTACGACAACCATCCGGTCAACCCGCCGGGCACGCCCGAAGACGGCTATCACCTGTCGAAGGACATCGCCGACAAGACCATCGAATTCATCCGCGACGCCAAGGTGATCGCGCCGGACAAGCCGTGGTTCAGCTACGTGTGCCCGGGCGCCGGGCACGCGCCGCACCACGTCTTCTCCGAATGGGCGGACCGCTACGCCGGCCGCTTCGACATGGGCTACGAGGCCTACCGCGAGATCGTGCTGGAAAACCAGAAGTCGATGGGCATCGTGCCGCCCGACACCGAACTCTCTCCGGTCAACCCGTACTCCGACGTCAAGGGGCCGCAGGGCGAGCCCTGGCCGCTGCAGGACACGGTGCGACCCTGGGACTCGCTGAACGCCGATGAGAAGAAGCTGTTCTCCCGGATGGCCGAGGTGTTCGCCGGCTTCCTCAGCTACACCGACGCCCAAATCGGCCGGATCCTGGACTATTTGGAGGAATCCGGTCAACTGGACAACACCCTCATCGTGGTGATCTCCGACAACGGCGCCAGCGGGGAGGGCGGCCCGAACGGATCGGTCAACGAGGGCAAGTTCTTCAACGGCTACATCGACACGGTCGAAGAGAGCATGAAGTTGTTCGACCACCTCGGCGGCCCGGAGACCTACAACCATTACCCGATCGGCTGGGCGATGGCGTTCAACACCCCGTACAAGCTTTACAAGCGGTACGCGTCGCACGAGGGCGGCATCGCCGACACGGCGATCATCTCGTGGCCCAATGGTGTTGCCGCACACGGGGAGATCCGCGACAACTACGTCAACGTCTGCGACATCACGCCCACGGTCTACGACCTGCTGGGCATGACGCCCCCCGAAACTGTCCGGGGCATCGCCCAGAAGCCCCTGGATGGCGTGAGTTTTAAAGCGGCCCTTGCTGATTCGAACGCCGACACCGGGAAGCAGACCCAGTTCTACTCGATGCTCGGCACTCGCGGGATATGGCATCAGGGGTGGTTCGCCAACACCGTGCACGCGGCCACGCCGGCCGGCTGGTCGCACTTCGACGCCGACCGCTGGGAGCTGTTCCACATCGAGGCCGACCGCAGTCAGTGTCACGACCTGGCCGCCGAGCAGCCGGACAAGCTAGAAGAACTCAAGGCGCTGTGGTTCTCCGAAGCCGCCAAATACAACGGGTTGCCGCTCTCGGACCTGAACATCCTGGAGACGATGACGCGGGTCCGCCCCTACCTCGTCGGTGACCGATCCAGCTATGTCTACTACCCCGACTGCGCGGACGTGAGCATCGGCGCCGGCGCCGAAATCCGCGGCAGGTCGTTCGCGGTGGTGGCCGAGGTGAGCGTCGACACCACCGGCGCGGAAGGGGTGCTGTTCAAGCAGGGCGGCGCCCACGGCGGGCACGTGCTGTTCATCCAGGACGGGCGCCTGCATTACGTCTACAACTTCCTGGGTGAACGCCAGCAGGCGGTCTCCTCATCGGGCGCGGTGCCGCTCGGCAGGCATCTGCTCGGCGTGAATTATGCGCGGACCGGAACCGTGCCGGACAGCCACACGCCGCTCGGCGACGTCACGTTGTTCATCGACGACGAAGTCGTCGGCACGCTCGCGGACGTGCAGACGCATCCGGGAACGTTCGGGATCGCGGGTGCCGGGATCACCGTCGGCCGCAACGGCGGCTCCGGAGTGTGCAGCCGCTACAAAGCGCCGTTCTCGTTCACCGGTGGCACCATCTCCCGAGTTACCGTCGACCTGTCCGGACGGCCCTATATGGACGTGGAAGCCGAAATTGCGCTTGCCTTTTCGCGCGACTGAAGCCTTGGCGCTGTGCCTGTTGGCGCTCGCTGCGGCGGGATGTGAGAAGACCACGGGCGGAACGGCCATCGGTGGCACCGCCTCGTCGACGTCGGCCACCACGCGGGCTCCCGACCCGGCCGAGCCGGTACCCGGCATCGAAACCACGCTGCCCGACCACATTCCGCCCAATGCCTTGGTGTGCTTTCCGCCGCCCGCCAGCGGCTCCATGACCAAGGCCTCCGTGGCCGACCCGGCGGCGCCCGTGCTCACAGTCCCGCTGCCGGACGGCTGGAATGCGACGCCGGGCACGGGCGACGTGGCGTTGACGTCGACCGGTCCCGACGGCATGTCGGTGCGGGTGACCATCGCCCGCACCGACCTCGACCCCGGGGGCGCGTTCCTGCGTTACGCCACCGACTTGCGAACGGCGAACCCGGGGGCCAAGGTCACCGTCACGGCGGCCCAATTCTGCGGCTACAGCAGCCAGCTACTCAGCGGTACCAGCGGAGGGACCGGAGCAAACGAGTTCGCCGACCGCATCACGCACATCTGGACCAACACTCAGGCGTACCTGGTCGCCGTCCATCTGGAGGGGCCCGGCAAAGCGCCGGGTTTCGAAGCGGCTAAATCGACGCTAATGCAGCAATTCGCCGTCACTATCCCCTGAAATATGCAGTTGTCCCTGTTAGCATCTGCCCCGTGATGCCTCAATGACCGCCGGGAATCCGGCGCCTCCCGCGCCGCCGGCGCCCGCCAACCACCGGGGCCGGCAAATCGCCATCGCTTTTGGAATCGTCGCCTCCCTCATCGTCATCTACGCCCTCTCACTGATTGCCGTGCATCTGCTGGCAAAGTCGGCGCCAGCGCTTCCCTCGGTGGATTTGAGCAAGGTGGAGGCTGAAGACAGCGTCGTTCAGGTACGCCTGGAGAAGCTGGACACCGTCGCGAACCGCCTGACGGTGAACGTGACGGTCTACCCCAAGGATTCTTTGTGGGACAAGAACTTCGGGGTACTGACCACCGACGCCGCGGTGCGCCTCTATCCCGACAACGACCTCGGCGACCTGCAATACCCGGTAGGTAAAGCACCGGCCCAGGTCAGCACGACCATCGTGGCGCACGGCGACCCCGCCAACTGGCCGTTCGATACGTACAAGACCGAGGTGATCGCCGCCGACGTGTTCACCGGTACCGGCGCCAGCCGCGAGAAGGCACCCGCCCGCGTCGAGGCGACCGGAAAGTTGGACGGTTGGGACGCCACCGTCACCCGCGTCCACGACCCCGAGGACGCCAACCCCGATGTGCAGGACGACCTGATCATCACTCTGCAACGGTCCAAGGGTGCGCTGATCTTCGACGTCGGCATCTGCCTGGTCCTCATCGCCCTTCCGGTGCTGGCGTTGTGGGTGGCCATCCCGATGGCGTTGGGCCGGACCACCTTCCTGCCGCCGTTGGGAACCTGGTTCGCGGCACTGCTGTTCGCCGTCGTCCCGCTGCGCAACTTCCTGCCCGGCTCCCCACCGCCGGGTTCCTGGATCGACCAAGCCGTCGTGCTGTGGGTGTTGATAGGGCTGGTTACGGCGATGTCGCTGTTCATCGTCGCCTGGTGGCGATCCCGCGAGAAAAAGCCGCCGAAGAAGGCCTGACACCTACTCGGGATTCGGTGAATCCGCCGAACTGATCGCGTCGACTGCGCTCGAGACCCTGGCCTGGAAGTTGGGCGACAGCGGGATGTAGCCGCTCTTCGCCAGCTCCACCTGGCCGGGTCCGATCGCCGCCTGCAGGAACGCCTTGACGGCCTTGGCGACGTCGAGCGCCGGGTACTTGGAGCAGACGATCTCGTAGGTGGCCAGGACGATCGGATAGACGTCGGGCTGGGCGGGGTTGTAGAACGACGAGATGTCGAGCACCAGGTCGTTGCCGCTGCCGATGATCTTGGCGCCGGTGATGGTCTTGCCGACGGTGTCGGTGCCGATCCGCACCGGTCGCAACGACCTGCGGCTCGCCGGGGTTTTGATCTCGGCGGCGTAAAGCCCTTGCTGCAGAGCGAAAGACAGCTCGTTGTAACTGATCGCGCCCTCGGTCGATTTCACCAGTGCCGCGGTGCCGTTGTTGCCCGCGGCGCCGGTGCCTATGCCTCCGTTGAACGCCTTGCCCGTGCCCTTGGTCCAGGCCCCGCCGGACGCGGCCTGCAGGTAGGACTGGAAGTTGTCGGTGGTCCCGGACGCGTCGCTGCGGTAGATGACCCGAATCTCTTCGGAAGGCATCGATGCGTTGAGCGCGGTGAGCGCCGGGTCGTCCCAGCGCGTGATGGTGCCGTCGAAGATCTTGGCTATCGTCGACGCGTCGAGCACCAGCGAGTCGACCGAGCCGAGGTTGTAGGTAATGGCCAGCGGGCCGAACACCACCGGCAGGTTCCACGCGTCGGCGCCGCCGCAGCGTTGTTTGGCCGCGGCGTATTGGTCCCCCGAAAGCGGCGTGTCCGATGCGCCGAAATCCGTTCTGCCGGCCAGGAAGTCGCTGATTCCGGCGCCCGATCCGTTCGCGGTGTAGTTCAGGGTCTGCCCGGCGCACACCTTCCCGTAGGCGGCGACGAACTTCGTCATCGCGTTGGCTTGTGCGGTCGAGCCGCTGGCCGTCAGCGCCTGCTTGCCGCCGCACTCCACCTTGGCGCCGGCGGCATACGCCAGCGTCGGATGGGAGTCGGTGCTGCATGCTGAGACCGCCACCGCCGCCGCGGCGAACAGGCTGATGGCGGCCGCCGGTGCGGTGCGCTTCACGTTGTTGCTCCTGGAGACTCGGGCCCGGCGGCGACGGCGAGCACTGGGGCGACTCGCCCCGTTTCGACACACGTCGAGACTTACCGCGATCCCGCCCGCCAAGCAAACAAACATCAGGTGAACTGGCCACCCCGGGCCCGTGCCTGAACACGGACGCCGCCGGTGCCGGCGAAGCACTCCGAAGTGGATTCGCTGGCGTGCTGGTCTAGCGCCGGGATGAGCGAATAAACCGCCTGATCTAGTCGATAAATACGATTTGTCGCCGGACAGTGCGAAGTTCGCTACGATCTCTCTCGTGTCGTCTCAGGGCGGCGCATCGATCAGTCTCTACCAAGGAGAATGATGGCCAGTCACGCGTCTCCGCCCCAGCAACAGCCCGCCGCGCCAGCAACCCCGCCTCCCGCCGCCACGGCGACGGCGCCATCCCCGGCGCCGCCGCGCAAGCCCAGGCGGCGCCTCGTCATCGGTCTCGGTGCCCTGCTGGCCTTCGTCGTGGTCTATGGGTTGTCCCTGTTCGGCTTCCACCTGCTGGCCAGTTCCGGGGCCCCACTCAAGCCACCGGACTTGAACGCAACCGGTGACACCGTCGTGTTGGTCCGCCTCGAGAAGCTGGACACCATCGCCAATCGACTGACGGTGAAAGTGCTTGTGATTCCTGAAGACTCGATGTTCGACAAACGCCTCGACGTGTTGAAGACCGACACCGCGGTCCGCATGGATCCGCCCAACGACCTGGGCGACCTGCAATACCCGGCGGGAAAGTCGCCGGCGCAGGTTGCCACCACGATCGAGGCGCACGGAGACCCCAACAACTGGCCGTTCGATTCATACCGCACCGATACGCTCTCGGCCGACGTCCTCGTCGGCCAAGGCGACGCCCGCCAATACATTCCCGCCCGGGTCGAGGTCGCCGGCGCGTTGGACGGCTGGGACGTGAGCGTCCAGCGCGTCGGCGAAGCCAGCCAGGAATCGGACCGGCCGGACAACGTGGTGATCACGCTGCACCGGGCCAAGGGACCGCTGATCTTCGACCTCGGCATCTGCCTGGTCCTCTTCGCCCTGCCGACCTTGGCGTTCGCGGTGGCCATCCAGATTGCCCTGGGCAGGCGCAAATTCGTGCCGCCGTTCGTGACATGGTTCGCGGCGATGCTGTTCGCCGTCATACCGATCCGTAACTTCCTGCCCGGTTCGCCACCACCCGGGGCGTGGATCGATCAGGCGCTGGTGATCTGGGTGCTGCTCGCGCTTGTCGGGGCGATGGCGTTGTACATGTTCACGTGGTACCGGCAGTCCGACTGAGGTGCTCGTACCCTGAACTGGTGCTCACCGAGCTCGTCGACCTTCCGGGCGGATCGTTCCGCATGGGGTGCACCAGCTTCTATCCCGAAGAAGCGCCGATCCACACTGTCACCGTGCCGGCTTTCGCGGTGGAGCGACACCCGGTGACCAATGCGCAGTTCGCCGAATTCGTCTCCGCCACAGGCTATGTGACGGTTGCCGAGCGGCCCATCGACCCGGCGCTGTACCCGGGGGCCGACCCGGCCGATCTGCGTCCGGGCGCCATGGTCTTTCGCCCCACTCCCGGCCCGGTCGACCTGCGCGACTGGCGGCAATGGTGGCATTGGGTACCGGGTGCCAGCTGGAGCCATCCGTTCGGGCCGGACAGCGACCTCGCCGATCGGGCCGACCACCCGGTGGTGCAGGTGGCCTACCCCGACGCCGCCGCGTACGCGCGGTGGGCCGGCCGGCGGCTGCCGACCGAGGCCGAGTGGGAGTATGCGGCCCGTGCCGGGAGTACGGGCACCTACGCGTGGGGCGACGAACCGAACCCCGACGGTCGGCTGATGGCCAACACCTGGCAGGGCCGCTTCCCATACCGCAATGACGGCGCCCTGGGCTGGGTCGGTACATCGCCGGTGGGGACGTTTCCCCCCAACGGATTCGGCCTGCTCGACATGATCGGCAACGTCTGGGAGTGGACCGCGACACGGTTCTCCGCGCACCACCGGCTCGACGAGCCGCCGAAAGCGTGTTGTGCCCCTGCGGGGCCGGCGGATCCCGCCGTCAACCAGACGCTCAAGGGCGGTTCGCACCTGTGCGCGCCGGAATATTGCCACCGCTATCGTCCGGCCGCGCGGTCACCGCAGTCGCAGGACACCGCGACCACCCACATCGGATTCCGCTGCGTCGCGCAGCAAACGTCGGCCGCTACCGGCGCCGCCGCCCACAGCTGAAACGACGAGCGGGTTACCGCCGGATGGACGGCGAGTGACGGGGCCCCCATCGGCGCGCACGGTGTGCGCGACTTCGCTAGCATCTGACCACGTGTGGCCCTCGACGAGCCCTGAATCATCGGTGGCCTACCAATGACCGCCGAGGCTCCCGCGGCACCGGCACCGCCGCCCCCATCGGACGCGCCGACACCGTCCGCACCCCCGCCCCGCAAACACATGGCGAAGCGGCCGCGCATCGTGATCGGCGTGGCCGTCCTGGCGGTGGTCGTCACCGCCTACATGCTGTCTTTGTTCGGCGTTCACTGGCTGGAGAGGTCCGAGGGACCGCTGCCTCCGCTGGATTTGAGCCAGGGCGGGGGCGACGCGACAATCGTGCAGCTGCAGGTCGAGGAATTGAAGCCGGTCGCCAAGCGCCTCGCAGTGAATGTTCTTGTGTATCCAGGGATTTCGGCATACGACAACCGATTCGACGTGTTGGGCACCGACGTCGCCGTGCGCCTGTACCCCACGAGTGACCTCGGCGACCTGCACTACCCGAAGGGCAAGGCGCCGGCGCAACTGAGCACCACGGTCGTAGCGCACGGCGATCCGGGCAACTGGCCGTTCGACTCCTACCGGACCGAGCCGATCTCCGCCGACGCGTTCGTCGGGTCGGGCGACGCCCTGAAAAAGGTGCCCGCCCGGGTCGAGGTGACCGGGGAGTTGGACGGGTGGGACATCACCGTGAACCGCGTCCACGACCCCGGTGCGCTCCCGACGCAGCGCGGCACCGACAACGGGAACGTGGTCATCACCCTGAAGAGGGCCAAGGGCCCGCTGATCTTCGACCTGGGCATCTGCCTGGTCCTCATCAGCCTGCCCACCCTGGCGCTGCTGGTCGCCATTCCGATGGCGTTGGGCAGAAGGAAGTTCCTGCCGCCGTTCGCCACCTGGTATGCCGCGAACCTGTTCGCCATCGTCCCGCTGCGCAACATCCTTCCCGGCGCGCCACCGCCGGGTTCGTGGATCGACCAGGCCATCGTCCAATGGGTGCTGATCGCGCTCGTCACGGCGATGAGCTTGTACATCTTCGCCTGGGTCCGGCATGGCGACTAGTTCGCAGGGAAGTTGTCGGACCCCCCTGCGATAATCGAATGTATGTTCGAATCCAGGGTTTCGTCGCCGGAGGTGCTTGCCGAGTTCGACGAGCACTTCGAGCGGCGGTATCCGTCGAAGACGCCGGAGTCGGCGGCGATGCTTGCCGAGGCCGGCGGGTGTGTGCGGGCGGAGAACCGGGCGGTGGCCGGGCAGTTGGCGGCGATCGGGGAGTTGTTCGCCTATCGGTTGTCGCGGTGTGCTGAGACTGAGGAGTGGGCGGTGGACACTGAGGCGGCGGTGGCCGCGGAGGTGGCCGCGGAGTTGCGGATCGGTCAGGGGTTGGCGGCCAGTCGGGTGCGGTATGCGCGGGCGTTGCGCGAGCGGTTGCCGCGGGTGGCGGCGGTGTTCGCCGCCGGGGACATCGATTTTCGGATGGTGCAGACGCTGGTGTTTCGCACCGATCTGATCACCGATCGCGAGGTGGTGGCGGCCGTGGATGGGCAGTTGGCCGCGCAGGTGGCCCGGTGGCCATCGCTGACCCCGGCCCGGTTGGCCGCTCAGGTTGACCGAATCGTCGCGAAGGCTGATGCGGATGCGGTGCGCCGGCGCCGGGACCGCGCGGCGGGCCGCGAGGTGTGGATCGGGGATATGGGCGATGGGTTGGCGCGCATCGAGGGGGTCCTGTTCAGCTCGGATGCCGGGGCACTCGAGAAGCGACTGGATGCGGTGGCGGCCACGGTGTGTGCGCATGATCCGCGTAGCCGTGAGCAGCGCCGTGCCGATGCGTTGGGGGTGCTGGCCGCGGGGGCGGATCGGCTGGGCTGTCGGTGTGGGCGCCCCGACTGCGCGGCGGGCGCGCGCCCGGCGGCCGGTGCGGTGGTGATTCACGTGATCGCCGAACAAGCCGCCCTCGACGGCACCGGCGCGGCGCCGGG
>NZ_LZKH01000069.1:0-989 GCF_001672745.1 Mycobacterium sp. E1386 | reverse complement strand
GGCGGGCTTTGTCGCCGACAGCGGACTGCGTCCGCGCTACCCGGCCGTAGAGGTTTACCGGGTGGAGGTCGCCGGCGATCCGGGCGCCCCCTACTTCGCGGACGTCGACCGGTTGCCCCGGGTGGACGGCGGACCGGAGGCGCTGCTGCGCCTCGACGAGCGGCGCCGGCTGCAGGGCCTGCCGACGCTGGGCCCCGCGCTGATGACCGCCGACGCGCGCGGCGCCGGATTGCCGGTGCCCTCGGTGACCGTCACCGACACCCCGGTGGCCCGCGAGACCGATTACGGCCGGGTGGACCAACATTCGTCGGCCATCCGGGCCGCGGGCGACGCACGGCATACCTACAACCGGGTGCCCGACTATCCCGTCCCCGGGGCCGACCCGGTCGTCGGCGCCTGGAGCGGCGGCCGGATCACCGTGTCGAGCTCGTCGTCGGACTCCACCGCGATGCCCGACGTCGCGCCGGCGACCTCCCCCGTCGCCGCCATCGACGGCGACCCGGCGACCGCGTGGGTGTCCAACTCGCTGCAATCGGCGGTGGGCCAGTGGCTGCAGGTCGATTTCGACCACCCGGTCACCAACGCGGCGATCACCCTGACACCCAGCGCGACGGCCGTCGGCGCGCAGGTGCGCCGCATCCTGATCGAGACCGCCACCGGCAGCACCACCTTGCGGTTCGACGAGCCCGGCAAGCCGCTCGCCGCCGCGTTGCCCTACGGCGAGACGCCGTGGGTGCGGATCACCGCCGCGGGCACCGACGACGGGTCCCCGGGCGTGCAGTTCGGCATCACCGACCTGTCGATCACCCAGTACGACGCGTCCGGATTCGCCCACCAGCTCGACCTGCGGCACACCGTGCGCGTCCCGGGGCCGCCGCCCGGCGCGGCGGTCGCGGGCTGGGACCTGGGTTCCGAGCTGGTGGGCGAATCCGGACGCGTCGTACTGGGTGATCGACAGGTCGGTGATGCCGAACTGCACGCCCGGGGAC
>NZ_LZKH01000068.1:0-595 GCF_001672745.1 Mycobacterium sp. E1386 | reverse complement strand
CCATCGGCGCCCCAGCGCACCAGGTCGCCGGTGCGATACATGCGCGCGCCGGCCCCGCCGAACGGGCACGCGACGAAACGGGTCGCCGACAACCCCGACCGGCCCACATACCCATACGCCAGACCGCGCCCGGCCACATACAGCTCACCGACCACGCCCTCGGGCACCGGACGCAACCACCCGTCCAGGACGAAGAAGCCCAGATGCGCCAGCGGCAGCCCGATCGGGCTGGCGTTGACGTCGACATCGCCGTCGACGATCTCGCGGAACGAGGCGTGCACCGTGGTCTCGGTGATGCCATACATATTGATCAACCGCGGCAGACCCGGGTGGTTGTGCAACCACTTGCCCAGCCGATGCGGCTCGAGCGCCTCGCCACCGAACACCACCGTCTGCAGCTTGAGCTCTTGGCCGAGCTCGGGCGACAGCGAATCGGCGGTCTGCAGCGCGTAGAACGCCGACGGCGTCTGGCTGAGCACACTGACCTGTTCGCGAACCAGCATGGCGTGCAACTCTTCCGGCGAGCGCACGACGTTGTCGGGCACCATCACCAGCCGGCCGCCGTACAACAGCGACCCGAAGATCTCCCACACCG
>NZ_LZKH01000067.1:0-1407 GCF_001672745.1 Mycobacterium sp. E1386 | reverse complement strand
CCAGGATGAGTATTGCAGTGACCGCGGTGAAGCCAACCCACAGCTCGGTGTAAACCAAGACGCCCACCGCTCCACCCAGCACCCAGGCCAGCTGCAGCGTCGACTCCGATCGTCCGAATCCCGAGGCCCGCGATTCCTCGGGCAGGTCGTTTTGCAACGAGGCGTCCAGCGAGGCCTTCGCGATGGCGCTGGAGCCCGACGTGACCAGGGTGGCGATCACGGCGGCCACCAGGGTCCCCGCCACCGACGCGGCCAGCGCGACCGCCGAGACCGCCAGCGTGCAGCGGACCACCAGCACGGCCGGCCGACCCAGCTGCAGGCGTGCGGCGGCGAAGTTTCCGGCGAAGTTGCCGATGCCGGCCGCTGCCCCGATCATGCCCAGCATGCCCAGCTGAACCCAGCCGTTGGCCTGGTGCGCCTTCGCGACGAACGCCGGGTACAAGAACAGAAAGCCGACCATGACCTTGATGGTGCAGTTGCCCCATAACGAGGTAATGATGTTGCGTCCCAGCGGCTGTCGCAGCGTTGCGGTGGCCTTCTTGGGGACCTTCTTGACTTGCTCGGGCCAGGTCCGTCGCTGCGGTTCGCTGTCCTGGCGGTAGCTCAAGGTGGCCGGCACCTCGCCCGCCGTCACCTCGACCCAGCGCGGGATGCGCATCGACAGTGCTGCCCCGACGATGGTGACCGCGATGACGACAAACAACGCGCCGGGCAGTTTGAACAAGTGGGTGCAGACGAACTCGACGCCGGCCGCGACGGCCCCGCCGGCGATGGTGCCGCCCAACAGACCGAACACGGTCAGCCGCGAGTTCACCCGCACCAGGTCGATGGTCGGCGGCATGACCCGCGGCGTGACGGCGCTGCGCAGCACGCTGAACGACTTGGAGAACACCATCATGGCCAGCGCGCACGGGTAGAGCACCCACGACGGGTAGCTCCCGCTGGCGCCGTCGTAATTCAAGATCAGCAACAGCGCCAAGGCCGTCCGCAAAACGAACGACCCGGCGAGCGCGACCCGCCGACCATGCTGCAGCCGGTCCAGCGCCGGGCCGATGAGCGGCGCGATGACCGCGAACGGCGCGATTGTGATCAGCAGATACAACGCGACCCGGCCCTTGCTCTCCCCGGTGGCCGCGGCGAAGAACAACGTGTTGGCCAGCGCCACCGCCATCGCGGCGTCTACCGCGAAGTTGGCCATCACCGGCCAGGTGAGCGCGGTCAGACCGGATTTGTCGGCGCCGTCGGCGGTGGCGGCGCGCTGCACCATCCAATACATCCGCGAACCCATCTCGCGGCTTCGCTGCGCCGCGGCGCGCGTGACGGTGATCCGTTCGCCAGCGGCGGGACGTGGTGGCGGGCTGTCGCGTCGATCCGGCTCCGGCGGCTCGCCGATGGGCGGCAGGTAGC
>NZ_LZKH01000066.1:0-24371 GCF_001672745.1 Mycobacterium sp. E1386 | reverse complement strand
GTGAGGTTGTCGCGCAGTTCGGCGAGCTTGGCCAGGATGTAGCGGTCCAGCACCTGCCGCGAGTCGGTGCGCCAGGTGCCGACTTTGGGCGCGTAGAGGGCCAGGAAGCTGTAGGCGTTCCACAGCGGCAGCAGGACCTGGCGCACACCCTCGCGGATGCCCTGCTCGGTGACGATCAAGTTGCCCCCGCGCAGGATCGGCGAGGCCATCAGGAACCACCGCATGGCGTCGGAGCCGTCGCGGTCGAACACCTCGGACACGTCCGGGTAGTTGCGCAGCGACTTGCTCATCTTCTGCCCGTCGGAGCCCAGCACAATGCCATGCGCGACACAGGTTTTGAATGACGGCCGGTCGAAGAGCGCGGTGGCCAGCACGTGCAGCGTGTAGAACCAGCCGCGGGTCTGGCCGATGTATTCGACGATGAAGTCGCCCGGGTAGTGCGTGTCGAACCAGTCGCGGTTCTCGAACGGGTAGTGCACCTGGGCGTACGGCATGGAGCCCGAGTCGAACCACACGTCGAGCACGTCCGGGATGCGCCGCATGGTGCTGCGGCCGGTCGGGTCGTCGGGATTGGGGCGAGTCAGCTCGTCGACGTAGGGCCGGTGCAGGTTGGTGGGCCGCACCCCGAAGTCGCGCTCCAGCTCGTCCAGGCTGCCGTATACATCGATGCGCGGGTAGGCCGGGTCGTCGGATTTCCACACCGGAATGGGACTGCCCCAGTAGCGGTTTCGGGAGACCGACCAGTCGCGGGCACCCTGCAGCCACTTGCCGAACTGGCCGTCCTTGACGTGTTCGGGGTACCAGGTGATCTGCTGGTTGAGCTCGACCATGCGGTCGCGGAATGCGGTGACCGCGACGAACCACGACGACACCGCCCGGTAGATCAGCGGGTTGCGGCAGCGCCAGCAGTGCGGGTAGGGGTGCTCGTAGGTCTCGTGCCGCACCAGCAGCGCGCCGTTCGCCGCGGCCGGGCCGGTGCCGTTCTTCAGGTCGCGGATGATGTGCGGGTTGGCGTCAAAGACGTGCTGGCCCTGGTAATCCGGGACCGTTGCATCGAAGCGGCCCTTGGAATCGACCGGGGTGACGGCCACGATGCCGACCTTGTCGGTGGTCGCCATGTCGTCCTCGCCGTAGGCCGGCGCCATGTGCACGATGCCGGTGCCGTCCTCGGTGGTGACGAACTCGCCGGGCAGCACCTGAAAAGCCTTGGGGCTGTCCATGAAATACGGGAACGGCGGCAGGTAGCGGGTGCCGAGCAGGTCGGCCCCGAGGGAGGTGCTCAGGATCTCGGGTTCCTCACCGAGCTCGCGGGCGTAGGCGGCCAGCCTCGGCTGCGCCAGCACGAAGCGGTGGTCGCCGGCCCGGACCTCGACGTAGGTGACCTCCGGGTTGACCGCGACCGCCAGGTTGGACGGCAGCGTCCACGGCGTCGTCGTCCACACCAGCAGGTGCGCGCCGTCCAGCGCACCGCCCACCACCTTGAAACCCACGGTGAGCGCCGGGTCCTGGCGGCTCTGGTAGACGTCGTCGTCCATGCGCAATTCGTGGTTGGACAACGGGGTTTCGTCGCGCCAGCAGTACGGCAGCACCCGGTAGCCCTCGTAGGCCAGGCCCTTGTCCCACAGCTGCTTGAACGCCCAGATCACCGACTCCATGTAGGACAGGTCGAGCGTCTTGTAATCGTTGTCGAAGTCGACCCAGCGGGCCTGGCGGGTCACGTAGGCCCGCCACTCGTCGGTGTAGCGCAACACCGATTCCCGGCACGCGTCGTTGAACGCGGCGATCCCCATGTCGTCGATCTGCGATTTGTCGCTGATGCCGAGCTGGCGCTCGACCTCGAGCTCGGCGGGCAGCCCGTGGGTGTCCCAGCCGAAACGGCGCTCCACCTTGTAGCCGCGCATGGTGCGGTACCGCGGGACGATGTCCTTCACGTAGCCGGTGAGCAGGTGCCCATAGTGCGGCAGCCCGTTGGCGAACGGCGGGCCGTCGTAGAAGACGTATTCTTCGGCGCCCTCGCGGCGGGCGATGCTGGCCCGGAAGGTGTCGTCGCGGGCCCAGTAGTCGAGGACCTCGAGTTCGAGGGCCGGGAAGTCGGGTGCGCCGCTCGCCAGTTTGGGATGGGCCCTGGCTTCAGCGTTTTCTGTCAAAGCGTCGTCTCCTGCGCGCCTATGGTGAGGCCGGGGACGACGACGCGCTGCCTGCGCGAGCGCCGCGGTACCACCCCGCTTGCCACGCTCTCGCGTGGCCGCTCGTTGGAGGCTGTGACGGGCCCACCCGTTCGGTTCTACTGAGCTGGCCAGAGAAAGAAGCCGGCTGTTCTTCCGAAGGCTCCCCGGTGATGCCGGATCAACGCCAGTGGGTCGATTCTACTCAGGCGCAGCACCCCAAGGGGCTACCTGGCCTCAGGAAAGACCTGCGGCCGGGTAGCCCCTTGGAGCCTAGGTTGGTCGCTGTTCATCGGATCAGGCCTGCACCTCGAGCACACCGACGCGCCACAGCGCCGCGTAGAAGTGCCGCAAGGGGACGCTCAACAGGCGGGTGGCGCCCTCCACCAGCGGGTCGCCGGCGAGGATGGGCTGCTTGATCGCCTTGCTGGGGGCCTTCTTAGGAGCCTTCTTCGGGGCCGGGGCCCGGGTCGTCTCGACGTCGCGCACCACCGTCAGCGTGCGGGCGGGCGCTTGGGTCACCACTTCGTCGTACAGAGCTGCGGTCATGGTCGCCTCCTGGAGGGGATTTCTAACGGGGACTAACTGGACTGACGTGTCCCGTCCCGTCGCGGTTCCGATCCCAGAACGCTTGGCCGATAAGCCACTTAGCGTTGCGACGCTCAGCTGAGAACGTCGTGCCGGAGACCGGATCGGGACGAGACGGAGTTCGGACTTCGGTCCGGACTGTCACTGGAACTCATGTGTCCCTCACCTCCTCGCGGTCACGAAAGCGTGCGGTTATCCGCACGCGATTTGCGCGCAGCATGAGGAGCGAAAACCCGACGACCGTCGGAGATCCGCACCCCTCTCGTCAGAGCTTCGGCACCACACGACGTGTCCGGTATTCCGGAAGCCACCTGGGCTCAACCCTTAAGCCGGGAGGAGCTGTCCTGACCCGGGGCGTCTTTCGACGTTCGGGGTCAGTGGCCTGTATTCGTGTAGACGCCTCACCTAACGAGGTGCATACCCGACCGATAATGCACGACGGGTCCCACCGGGTCAAACTCCTCGGTGTCACGTTTCGCGATCTTTACGGATTTTGGCGGCGCGCCCACAGGATTCGGCCAGCTTCGAGCCTCTGAGCTGCGGATATGTCGCGGCGAGTCGGCCCCGATTGTTCATCTCTTGTTTGCCCAGGCCCGTCGCAGCGGCCGTCCAAACCCTTGCGTTGCAGCGCATGTGCCTCCACGGCGGAGGTCGTCGGCGTGTCGCCGCCGTGAGCGCACACCGAAAGCCGTGGGCGCACACCCGAAACGGCGCTTGCGGCCAAAAGCCCTGTCAGTTCTCGACGAGGCCCTCGAGCCGCCCAATGGTGTCGATGAACTCCTCGACCATGTCGAGGACCACGGTTCGCGTAGGGCGAACCCGGTCGAGCGAGCCGACGACCTGGCCGACGAAATAGGTGGCCAGCTCGCGCGCCTTGGCCCCGGGGTGCGCGGCCGCGGAGTTGATGCGCACCTGCGGTTCGGTGACCAGCGCGGTCTGCAATGGCATGCCCAGCGGGTCGGGCTTTTCCGGCCGCTCCCATTCGTCGGTCCAGGCCGTGCGCAGCATCCGCGCCGGCTTGCCCGTCATCGACCGCGAGCGCACCGTGTCCGAGGAGGTGGCGGCCAGGAACTTGTCCTTGACCACCGGTGGTGTCTCGGCTTCCTCGGTGGTCAGCCACACCGACCCGCACCATACGCCTTCGGCGCCGAGGGCCAGCGCCGCCGCGATCTGGCGGCCGCGGGCGATACCGCCGGCGGCGAGGACCGGGACCGGCGACACGGCGTCGACGACCTCGGGAACCAGCACCATGGTGGCGACCTCGCCGGTGTGCCCCCCGGCCTCGGTGCCCTGCGCGACGATCAGGTCAACCCCCGCGGCGGCGTGCCGTTGCGCGTGGCGCGTGGTGCCGGCCAGCGCGGCCACCAGCACGTCGCGGTCGTGGGCGCGTTCGACGAGGTCCGCAGGCGGCGGCCCGAGCGCGCTGGCGATCAGCCGGATGTCGTGGGCGAACGCCACGTCCAGCAACGGCTCGTAACCCTTGGGCGAGATATTGAGGCCGCCGGCGGTGGCCCGCGCCTCCTGGGCCGGCGCGGTGATGCCGTAGCGGGCGAGGATGTCGTCGACGAACGCGCGGTGCTCCTCGGGCAGCAGCGCCCGCGCCTGTTTGGCGTCGATGCCGCCCTCGTCCGCGCCGACGTACTTGGGCGGCAACAGCAGGTCCACCCCGAAGGGCTTGCCCCCCGTCTGCTCCTCGATCCAGGTCAGCTCGTTCTCGAGCCGGTGGGGGCTGTGGGCCACCGCGCCGAGGATGCCGAACCCGCCCGCATTGGTCACCGCGGCGACCACATCGCGGCAGTGGCTGAAGGCGCAGATGGGGAACTCGACGCCGAGCATTTCGGCGACTCTGGTACGCATTGCCCGACGCTAAAGAGCTATCGATCGATATGTCAATCGATTACGGCGTCCGCGGGCGACCGGCCGTCCGGGGGCCAGCTCGCCACGCCCTCCTCGAGCGGGACCTGGAGGCTGTGCAGGAGCGACGCGACCATCCGCCAGGCGCCGATCGCGGTGACGAGTTC
Organism: Mycobacterium sp. E1386; assembly: GCF_001672745.1. Lineage (NCBI taxonomy): Bacteria > Bacillati > Actinomycetota > Actinomycetes > Mycobacteriales > Mycobacteriaceae > Mycobacterium > Mycobacterium sp. E1386. Next base: position 19,597 of record NZ_LZKH01000066.1, on the reverse strand, counting down.
GATGAGAACGGTTGTGTCGCCTTGCAATACACGTTCGCAGGCCGCCCAGCTGGCGGCGCTCACCGCGCCGTCGCGGACCACGTCGTCGGTGGCGGCCAGCACCGCGCGCTCGGTGGGGCCGAACCCCTCGTGCGCCTGCCAGTCGCGCACGCCGAGCAGGTCGTCGGGGGCCACGCCCAGCCGCGAGGCGACGCGCCAGTGCTGGGTCCATTCGTAATCGCATGCGGTCAGCCAGCCGATCCGCATGATCACCAACTCGCGCAACCGCGGGTCGAGCGCGCCGTGCCAGAGCATGGTGGCGAGCAGGTCGTTGATGGCGCGCGCCAGCGGCGGGTGGTTGAGCAGCACCTGGAAGATGCTCAGTTCGGCCATGTAGTTCGGCACGGCCGCTTCGTCGGCGGCGGCCGTGGCCTCGTCGAGCGGCAACTTGGGCACGCGGGCTGTTGTCATAGTGAGCACTTGAGTGTACCGAACGCGGGACGCGCCGCGATCGGCCGCATGAAAGCCGTTGGCGCTACGGTGTTTACGTGCAGCGCTCAGAGCAGCCCGAGCAATTTCAGGTCGGTGACGTACTTGACGATCACCGGCGCCGACACGCGCGGGATGTCCGGATCGTCGGTGTGCGGGCCGATCTTGGCTTCCCGCACCGCGGCTCGGAAACGGTCGGTCGACGCGAGCGACCCGCGACCCGGTTCACCGGGCTCGACCTGCCGGGTGCCGGGCGACTGCAGCAGTGGGAGCACCGAGTGTTGGCGCTGCCGCTCGGGCAAGTCGTGCAGCGCGGCCTCGAACCGCCGCACCCACTCCCCGAAGTCGTCGATCCGTTCGATCGGATGGCCGGCCTCGATCAGCCAGTCCACGTACTGATCGATGCCGATGCCGTCGTCGTGCGGGTTCATCACGTGATAGGTCTCGAACCCGGCGACCACCTTCACGCCCAGCGTGGTGATCGCTTCGGCGGCGAATTCGACGGGCAGCGCGTCGAAGTGCGCGCGCGGCGGGTTGCCGTCGGCGTCGAGGCGGTAGAACGAGCGCGGCGCGACTCCGGTCGCCGCGATGCTCAGCACCATCCGGGTGAACATGTCCGACAGGTTCAGCTGGCCCGCGTAACTGGTGCCGGCGAGCAGCATGTCGCAGCGGAACACCGCGACCGGCAGCGCGCACAGGTCGTTGGCCTCCCGCAGCAACACCTCGCCGGCCCACTTGCTGTTGGCGTAGCCGTTGGAGTAGCTGCCGTCGATGATTCGGGTGGGGCTGATGACCCGGATGTCGGCGTCCTCGGTGAACGACACCCGATCCACCCCGTCACCGACGTTTGCGGTCGAAACATAGTTGTAGGGCTTGAGTTTGGTGGTCAGCGCCAGCCGGATGAGCTCGGCGGTGCCGGCCACGTTGGGGCCGAACAGCTCGCTGTAGGGCAGCACGCCGTTGACCAGTGCGGCGCAGTCGACGATCAGGTCGACGGTGTCGGCCAGCCGCTGCCACGTCTGCTGGTCCAGGCCGAGACGCGGCGCGCCCTTGTCGCCGGCGATGACCTCGAGATGGTCGGCGGCCAGCTCGTGGAAGTAGCTCAGCAGTCGGGGGTCGCCGCTGTCGAACGTCTCCTCCAGCCGCTGCCGCGCCTGCGCGTCGGAGCCGGCGCGCACCAGGCAGATCAGCTTGCCGTCCGCCAGCTCCAGCTGTTCGAGCCACTGCAGCGCCAGGTACCGACCCAAAAAGCCGGTGGCGCCGGTCAACAGGACCGTCCGCACCTGGACACTGGGGCCGGGTAGCGCCGGCGCGGCGCCGAGCGTCGTGGCGTCGATGAACTTGTCCAGCGTCAAGTCGCCGGCGTACACCTCGGTGGCGTCGCGGCCGTGCACGGCCGCGAAGCTGGCCGCGGTGTTGTCCCCGGCCGCGAAATCGTGCCGGTCCAACTGCTGACCCAGGCTGCGCACCGAGGGCGCGTCGAAGACGGTTCGCACCGGGACGTGGATGCCCAGGGCGGCGTGGATCGCGGCGACCAGGCGCATCGCCGACAGCGAATCCCCGCCCAGGTCGAAGAACGACTCCTCGACGCCGACCCGCCCCACCCCGAGGACCTGTGCGTAGATGTCGGCCAGCGTCTCCTCGACCGGCGTAGCCGGCGGGCGGTAGCGGTCACCGTCGCCGTAATCCGGCGCCGGCAACGCCCGGGTGTCGAGCTTGCCGTTGACCGTCAGCGGCAGCCCGTCCAGCTTCACCACGGCGGCCGGGACCATGTACGCGGGTAGCCGATCGGCCAGCGCCGCCCGCAGTCCGGCCGGGTCGGCGGTCCCGGTGAAGTAGCCCACCAGCCGCTTGTCGCCGGGACGGTCCTCGCGGGCGATCACTGCCACCTGTCCGGCCCCCTCCAGCCCGGCCAGGGTCGTGCGTACCTCGCCGAGTTCGACGCGATGCCCGCGGATCTTGACCTGTTCGTCGGCGCGGCCCAGATACTGCAGTTGCCCGTCCGCGCCCCAGCACACCAAGTCCCCGGTGCGATACATCCGAGTCCCGGGCGCCCCGAAGGGGCATGCCACAAACCGCGACGCGGTCAGACCGGCTCGGCGCAGATAGCCGTACGTCAGCCCCGCTCCGGCCACGTACAGCTCCCCGATGACCCCGGTCGGCGCCGGCCGCAACCAATCGTCCAGCACGAACAGCGCGGCCCCCGGCACCGGCGAACCGATCGGCGGTGGGCCCGATTCCGGTGCCAGCGGCGCACTGATCGTCACGCACATCGTGGACTCGGTCGGCCCGTAGAGATTCAGCATGGTCCGTCCCGGCGCCCACCGGTCCACCACCTCTTCCGGGCAGGCCTCACCGGCCACCACCAAGGCGGCCGAGTCCAGCCCCTCCGGCGCGAGCATCCCCGCCTCCGACGGCGTCTGGGTGAGCACGCTGACCTGTTCGGCCGCGAGCAGGGCGTGCAACTCCTTCGGGGAGCGGGCCGTCGCGTCGGGCACCACCAGCACCCGCCCGCCGTGCAGCAGCGCGCCGAAGATCTCCCACACCGACACGTCGAAAACCAGCGAATGGCTCTGCGACCACACGCCCGCCGCGGGCAGGGGCGCGTCGAGGGGGCCGAACAGTTGCGTGACATTGCGATGGGTGACCGCGACCCCCTTGGGGGTCCCGGTGGTGCCGGACGTGTAGATGACGTACGCGATGTCGTCGGCCGTCGGCGCCGGCACCGCACCCTCGGGCTGGGCACCCGCGGCGGCATCGTCGACATCGAGAACCGCGAGTCCGCAGCCGTCCAGCCGCGACCGGAGGCCGGCCGTCGCCAGCACGGCGATCGGCGCGGCGTCGGCGAGAATGAACTCGATCCGCGCCGCGGGCAGCCCCGGATCGAGCGGCAGGTACGCCGCCCCGGTCTTGAGGACCGCCAACATCGCCACGATCGCCTCGGCCGAGCGGTCGACGAGCAGCCCGACGCATTCACCCCGGCCGGCCCCACGGCCAATCAGCAAGCGCGCCAACCGGTTTGCGGCGCGGTCGAGTTCGCGGTAGCTCAGCGAGCGCTCGCCGCAGCTGACGGCGGCCGCCTCGGGCGCGCGGGCCACCTGGGCGTCGAACAACTCCAGGATCGACGGCGAGGTCACCGGCCGGTTCGACGCCGCGCGGTTACCCCACTCGTCGAGGCGGGCGCGCTCGTCGTCATCGAGCATGTCGATCGACGACAACGGCCGGGCGGGGTCGGCGGTGATGGCCACCAATACCCGGTGCAGGCGATTGATCATCGTTTCGACGGTGCCGGCGTCGAACACGTCGGTGCGGAATTCGACCCGCCCGCCGATCCCGGCGGGTTCACCGGTGTCGGCCCAGTGCTCGGCCAGCGAGAAGGTCAGGTCCATGCGGGCGGTGTGGCTGTCCACCGGAAGGGGTGTGACGTGCAGGTCCCCCAGGCTCACCGCGGCGGGATCGTTGTTCTGCCACGCCAGCATGACTTGGACCAGCGGGTGGTGGCTCAGGCTGCGGGCGGGGCGGAGCCGTTCCACCAAGACCTCGAAGGGAACGTCCTGGTGTTCGTAGGCGGCCAGGCTGCGCCCCCGGACCTGCGCCAGCACCTGCGCGACCGTCGGGTCACCGCCGAGATCCGTCCGCAGCACCAGGGTGTTGACGAAGAAGCCCACCACGTCGTCGAGCACCGGGTCGCGCCGCCCGGCGATCGGGAAGCCGACGGCCACCTCGCTGCTGCCGCTCAGCGCCGACAACAGCACCGCCAGCGCAGCCTGCACCACCATGAAACTGGTCGCGTTGTGCGACCGCGCCACCTCGCGCACCCGCCGCTGCAACTCGGCCGGCCACCGCACACCCACCGTGGCCCCGCGGTGATCGGCCACCAGCGGGTAGGGCCGATCGGTGGGCAACACCAGCCGCTCGGGCATCCCGGCCAGGTTGTGTTCCCAGAACCGCACCTGCCCGCCGATGGGGCTGTCCGGGTCGTCCAGGTCACCGAACTGGGCGCGCTGCCACAGCGTGTAGTCGGCGTACTGCACCGCCAGTGGCGCCCATCCCGGCGCCCGGCCCGCGCACCGGCTGGCGTAGGCGACGCCGAGATCACGGACCAACGGCGTGAGCGACAAGCCGTCGGCGGCGATATGGTGCAGCACGGACACCAATACGTGTTCGTCCTCGGCCGTCCGGAAAAGCCAAGCGCGCAAAGGAATCTCGCTGCCAAGGTCGAACGCGTAATGCGCCACGGCCTCGACGGCTTCTTCCAGCCGGTCCGGCGACCAGGCGGTGGCGTCGACCACATCCCAACCGACATCGGCGTCCTCGGGCGCGACCACGACCTGTTGCGGGGTCCCTTCGGCCGCGATGAAAACCGTGCGCAGGCTCTCGTGGCGGGCGACCACATCGCGCAACGCGGCACCGAACGTGTCGGCGTCCAGGCGACCCTGCAATCGCAGCGCCGCCGCCATGTTGTACACCGCCGAGGGCCCCTGCAACTGGTCGAGGAACCACAACCGGGATTGAGCGAAGGACAACGGGATCATCGGGGGCCGCTCGATCGCCACCAGGGGCGTGCGCCCCGACCCATCCGCACCGAGACGCGGGGCCAACTGGTGAATCGTGGGTGCCTCGAACAGGGACCGCACCCCGAGGTGGGCGTTCAGGCCGGCGTTGACGGCGGCGATCAGGCGCATCGCGGCGAGCGAATCCCCGCCCAGATCGAAGAACGAGTCGTCGACACCCACGCGGTCGACGCCAAGAACCTGGGTGTAGATGCCCGCCAGGATCTCTTCCGTGGGGGTGGCCGGGGCACGGTACGCAGCGTCGCGGTAGTCGGGCGCAGGCAGGGCGCGGGCGTCGAGCTTGCCGTTGACCGTCAACGGGATTGCGTCGACGGCGACGATTGCGGCGGGCACCATGTAGGCGGGCAACCGCTCGCCGAGCACGGCGCGAAGGTGGGCCGGCTCGGCGGCCCCGGTCACGTAGCCGACCAACCGTTTGTCCCCCGGGCGATCCTCACGGGCGATCACTGCCGCCTGCTCCACCCCATCCAAACCCGTTAGGGCCGCGCGGATTTCGCCGAGCTCGATGCGGTAGCCGCGTATCTTGACCTGATCGTCCGCACGGCCGAGGTAGCGCAGTTGCCCGTCGGCGCCCCAGCGCACCAGATCCCCGGTGCGATACATCCGCTGTCCAGGCGCCCCGGACGTGCACGCCACGAACCGCGACGCCGTCAGGCCCGACCGGCCCACATACCCACCCGCCAGACCCCGGCCCGCCACGTACAACTCGCCCACCACCCCGGCCGGCACCGGCCGCAACCAACCGTCCAGCACGAAGAAGGCGAGATGCGCCAGTGGATTTCCGATGGGGCTGCCGGCGCTGTCGGCGTCGCAAGCGACGATCTCCCGGAACGACGCGTGCACCGTGGTCTCGGTGGTGCCGTACATGTTGATCAGCCGCGGCTGCCCCGGATGGCCGTCCAGCCAATTGCCCAGCCGCCGAGGTTCGAGCGCCTCGCCACCGAACACCAGCGTCTGCAGCTTGAGTTGTTGGGCGAGGTCGGGTGAGAGCGCATCGGCGGTTTGCAGCGCGTCGAATGCGGACGGCGTCTGGCTCAGCACGCTGATCTGTTCACGAACCAGCAAGGAATACAGGTCTTCTGGTGATCGGACCACCGAGTCGGATACGACCACCAGACGGCCGCCGCGCAACAGGGCGCCGAAGATCTCGAACACCGAAAAGTCGAAGGTCAACGAGTGGCACTGCGTCCACACCTGCCCGAGTTCCAGCTCGCCATCCAACGACTCCAACATCTCGGTGACGTTGCGGTGAGTTACCGCCACCCCCTTCGGGATTCCGGTCGTGCCGGACGTGTAGATGACGTAGGCGATGTCCTCCGGGGCCGGTGCCCGCAACGGCGCATCGGGCAACGCATCCACCCTCGGGTCGTCGATCTCGATCAGCGGCAGGCCGCACCCATCGAGCCGCGACCGCAGCCCGCTCGTCGTGAGCACGGCCACCGGCGCGGCGTCGGTGAGCATGAAGCCGATCCGCGCCGCCGGCAGCCCCGGATCGATCGGCACATACGCCGCACCGGATTTCAGCACGGCCAGCATCGCCGCGATCGCACCGGCCGACCGGGGAATCAGCAGCGCCACCCGCTCCCCCTGACCCGCGCCATGCTCGGCCAGCAGATGAGCCAATCGATTTGCGGCCTGGTCGAATTGGCGGTAGGTCCACGAGCGATTTCCGCAACTGATCGCGACCGCGTCCGGGGTGCGATTCACCTGGGCGGCAAACAGCTGGGGAATCGACAGTCCGGTCGGCGCGGGTTGATCGAGCACGGCGTGGTTGCCGATGAGCTCGAGGCGGGAATGTTCCGCCTCGTCGAGCACGTCGATCGACGACAGCCGGCGGGCGGGGTCGGCGGTGATGGCCGCCACCACCCGATCGAGCCGCGCGACAAGCGTTGCCACAGTGGCGGTGTCGAACACATCGGTGCGGAACTCGACGGCCCCGCCGATCCCGGCCGGCCGGCCGTCGTCGGTCCAGCGTTCGGCCACCGAGAACAACAGGTCCGTGCGGGCGGTGCGGGTGTCCACCGGCAGCGGGGTGATCTGCAAATCGCCAAGGTTCAGGTCGGCGGTGTCGTTGTTCTGCCAGGCCAACATCACCTGGACGAGCGGATGATGTGCCAGGCTGCGGGTGGGGTTCAGCCGTTCCACGAGCACCTCGAAGGGCACGTCCTGGTGTTCATAGGCGGCCAGGCTGCGCCGCCGCACCTGGGCCAACAGCTCGGCGACGGTGGGATCCCCGGCCAGATCGACCCGCAGCACCAAGGTATTGACGAAGAAGCCCACGACCTCGTCGAGCACGGGGTCGCGGCGCCCGGCAATCGGAAAGCCCACGGCCACATCGGAGCTCGCGCTGACCTTGGCGAGCAGCACGGCCAAGGCCGCCTGCACCACCATGAAACTGGTCGCGTTGTGCGACCGCGCCACCTCGCGTACCCGGTCCTGCAGCTCGGCCGGCCACTCGACTTCCACACTTGCCCCGCGGTAATCGGCCACCGCCGGATAGGGCCTATCGGTGGGCAACTCGAGTCGCTCGGGCATCCCGGCCAGCGCGTCCTGCCAGTACCGCAACTGGCCGGCGATTGGGCTGGCCGGATCGTCGAGATCACCGAGCTGGGCGCGCTGCCACAGCGTGTAGTCGGCGTACTGCACGGCCAGCGGCGCCCATCCCGGCGCCCGGCCCGCGCACCGGCTGGCGTAGGCGACGCCGAGGTCGCGGACCAGCGGGGTGAGCGACCACCCGTCGGCGGCGATGTGGTGGACCACGGCGACCAGCAGGTGCTCGCCCTCGGCGACCCGGAAAAGTTTCGCCCGCAACGGCATTTCGGTGGTCAGCTCGAACGGATGGGCCGCGGCCGCATCGACGGCCTCGTCCAGCCGCCCCGCGGACCATGCGGTGGCGTCCACCACGTCCCATCCGGTCTCGGCGTCCTCGCTCGACACCACCACCTGCTGCGGTGTCCCCCCGGTCGCGATGAACACGGTGCGCAGGCTTTCGTGCCGGTCCAGCACGTCGGCCAGCGCGGTCCGCAACGCGTCGGCATCCAGGTGTCCGCGCAGGCGCAGCGCCGCGGCCATGTTGTAGACCGGCGAGGGGCCGTGCAGCTGATCGATGAACCACAGCCGGGACTGCGCGAACGACAAGGGCAGCACCGCAGGTCGCGCGCCGGCCACCACCCGCGCCGGTCCACCGCGGCCCGCGGCGAGGAGCGGCGCCAGCCGGCGAATGGTGGGCGCCTCGAACACCGCGCGCACCGACAGCTGGGCGTCCAACCCCGCGTTGACGGCGGCGACCAGGCGCATGGCCGTCAACGAGTCGCCACCCAGGTCGAAGAACGATTCCTCGACACCGACGCGGGCCAATCCCAGCACCCTGGCGTAGATTTCGGCGAGGATTCCCTCGACCGCGGACGCAGGGGCGCGGTAGGAATCGGGGTCGTGGTATTCCGGCGCCGGTAGGGCCCGGGTGTCGAGCTTGCCGTTGACCGTCAACGGGATTGCGTCCAATGCGACGACGGCGGCGGGCACCATGTGGGCTGGCAACCGCTCGGCGAGCGCGGCGCGGATCCCCGCCGGGTCGGCGGTGCCGGTGACGTAGCCCACCAGCCGGCCGTCGCGGGCGATCACCGCCGCCTGCTCGACTCCGTCCAAAGTGGTCAGCGCCGCGCGGATTTCACCGGGTTCGATGCGATAGCCCCGAATCTTGACCTGGTCATCGGCGCGCCGCACATACCGCAGCTGCCCATCGGAGCCCCAGCGCACTAGGTCGCCGGTGCGATACATGCGCGCCCCGGCTGAGCCGAACGGGCAGGCGACGAAGCGCGACGCCGTCAGCCCCGATCGGCCGAGATACCCGCACGCCACGCCGCGGCCGGCGACGTACAACTCACCGACCGTCCCGACCGGGACCGGCCGTAACCTCTTGTCCAACACCATTACCGCGGCGCCGGACACCGGGGACCCGATCGGCGGGACCGCGGGCCCCCCGGTCAGCGGCGCGCTGATCGTCGCGTCCACCGTGGTTTCGGTCGGGCCGTAGGCGTTGACCATTACCCGGCCCGGCGCCCACCGATCCACCAGCTCGGCCGGGCAGGGCTCGCCGCCGATCACCAGGGCCACCGCATCCAGGCCCTCCGGCGACAACGCGCTCGCCTCGGACGGGGTCTGACTCAGCACGCTGACCTGTTCGCGAATCAGTAACGCGCGCAGCTCTTCCGGTGCGTGGACGACCGGCTCGGGCACCACGACCAGCCGCCCCCCGTCGAGCAGCGCACCGAAGATCTCCTGGACCGAGACGTCGAAGCCCAGCGAGTGACAGTGCGACCAGACACCGGCCGCCGGCAGGGGCGCGTGCAGCGACGCCATCAGCTGGGTCACGTTGTGGTGGGTGACCGCCACGCCCTTGGGGACGCCGGTGGTGCCGGACGTGTAGATCAGGTATGCGATGTCCTCCGGGGCGGGGGTGGGCAACGCGGCGGCGGCCCGTGGGTGCGCCGACGGATCGTTGACGTCGACGACCGGCACATCGGACCCATACAGGCGCGACCGTAGGGCCGCGGTGGTGACGGCGACGACCGGCGCGGCATCGGCCATCATGAACCCGACTCGCGCGGCCGGCAGGCCGGGGTCGATCGGCAGGTAGGCGGCCCCCGTCTTGAGCACCGCCAGGATCGCGATGATCGCGTCGGCGGACCGCGAAAACAGCAGCGCCACAAAGGCGCCGGGTCCGGCTCCATGGGACACCAGCCGGTGCGCCAGGCGATCCGCGGCCTCGTCCAGCTCCCGATACGTCATGGAGCCGCCGTCGAAGCTCAGCGCCACCATCTCCGGTGTGCGGGCCACGTGCGCGGCGAACACCTCCGGAATCGAGCTCCCCGGCGCCGGCTCGCTCAGCACCGCTTGGTTCCCCAACTCGGCCAGGTGGGCGTGCTCCGACTCGTGGAGGGTATCGATCGTCGCCAACGGGCGGGTGGGGTCGCCCGTCATGGCCACCAGCAGGCGACGGAACCGCTCGGCCATCGCCTCGATGCCGGCGGCGTCGAACACGTCGGTGTCGAATTCGACGCGCAGGCCAAGGACTTCGCCCGGCACGGCCTGCACCGAGAGCGGATAGTGGTTGAACTCGCGGCTGGTGAAGTCGGTGACGGTGAGCTCGTGGACGCCCGCCAACGAGGTGGTGTCGACCGGATAGTTTTCGTAAACGAACAAGGTGTCGAACAACTGGTCGTGCCCGGTGGCGCGGTGGATTTCGGACAGCGCCAGGTGCTGGTGTTCGAGGGTGTGATTGTGGGCGCGGCGCAGCTGGTCGAGCAGGCCGGCGACGGTGGTCGCCCCGGTGATGATGGCCCGCACCGGAACCGTGTTGATCAGCATGCCCACCATTGCGTCGGCGCCGGGCACCTCGGCCGGCCGGCCCGAGACCACCGCGCCGAAGACCACGTCGTCCTGGCCGGTCAGCCACGCCAACAGCTGCGCCCACGCGGCCTGCAGGACGGTGCTGACGGTGGTGTGCGACGAGCGCGCCAGCACGCTGAGGGCCCGCGTGGTCTCCGCCGGCACCTGGAAGGTGGCCACGCCGCGCCGGCCTGTCCGACCGGGTGGGCGCACCAACGTCGGGGTGTCGAATCCGTCGAGCACCTGGCGCCACGCGGCTCTTGCGGCCGCCACGTCCCGGTCCGCGAGCCAAGTTAGGTAGCTGCGATAAGGCGCCGCCGGCGGCAACCGCTCCCGGTAGTAGCCGGCGAAGATCTCTTGAAGCAGGATCGGCAGTGACCAGCCGTCCATCACGATGTGGTGGGTGGTCAGCACGAAGCGGTGCCGGTCGGTTGCGGTGCGGATCAAGGCGGCGCGGAAGGCCGGGCGTCGGGCGGCCAGGTCGCACACCGCGGCACGTTCGGCGGCGCACAGCCGCCCGATCCGCTCACCCGGGTCGGGGTCGTCGTCCTCGAGTTGGAGGTAGCGCCACCCCAACGCCGGGTCGGCCGGGATGAGCTGCACGGGTTCGTCGAAGTCTTCGCAGAACCGGGCCACCAGGTTGGGGTGCCGGTTCAGCACGGTGTGCACGGCCTCGCGCAGGCGCTGCGGGTCGAGCGGGCCGCACACGGTGATGTCGAGCTGCACCGCGTACACGTCGTCGCCGGGGTCCCGCCCGGCACTGGCGTGGAAGAGCAGCCCCTGCTGCAGCGGCGTGAGCGGCAACACGTCGGCGATCTGGTGTTGCCGGCACAGCTCATCGATCTGCTGCTGGCTCAGCCGTGCCGGCGCGATGTCCGACGGGGTCAATCCGCCCCCACCGTTTCGCACGTGCTCGCAGATGCCGGCCAGGGCGTCGCACCACAATTGGCTGAGTCGGCGGACCTGACGCCGTTCGAGGGCCGAGGGCGCCCATGTCCAGTTGGCCTGCAGGCGAGGGCCATTCGCCGTTTCCATCGTGCCGGCGTTGAGTTCCAGCGTGTGTCCCAGCGGCATCGGCAATGCAGCGGTCGCGGCGGTCAGCTGCAGGCCCTCTTGGTCGAGTCGCCACAATTCCTCTGACAACTCGGCTGCCCCGCCGAGGCGTCCCAGATAGTTGAATCCGATCACGGGGTCCGGGTCATCCAGTCCCACTTCGGGATTCAGGTAGCGCAGCAGCCCGTAGGTCAGCCCGTCTGGCAGTGCGCGCAGCTGTTCTTTGGCGTCCTTGATGAGCGCGCCGAGCTCGGCGTCGCCGGCTTCGACCTTCGCCCAGCGCGGTTTGCCGAGGCTCAACGCGACCGGATATTTGGCGGTGAACCATCCGACGGTGCGCGACACATCGACACGCGGGCCCACATCCTCGTGGCGGCCGTGGCCCTCTACATCGATCGAAAGCGGCGCGCCGGTGCCCAGGAATTCGTTGATCGCCAACCCGAGGGCGACCACCAAAATGTCCTGGACACCGGCGTGAAGCGCCGCCGGCACTGCCCCCAGCAACATGCGAGTGGTTTCGGTGTCCAGTGACACCGACATGTGTTCGGCCGTCTGGTAGGTGTCCGCATCGGGACGCACCGCCGGGAACGCGGCGGGGATCGCCGTTACCCGGCGCCAGGCGTCCGCCGATGCGACAACCTCGGCGCGCCGGGCGTGCTCCGCCAGCAGTGCCGACCAGCGGGCGAACGACGTCCCACCCCCGGTCAGCGCCACCGGCCGCCCGCTGTGCAGCTGGGCCCACGCGATGTTCAAGTCCTCCAACAGGATTCGCCACGACACTCCGTCGACGGCGAGGTGGTGGACGACCAGCGCCAACCGGCCGTTGGACGCCGCCCATACCGCCCCCAGCATCACGCCGGCGGCCGGGTTCAACCGCGACCGCGCCGCCACCAACGCCGCTTCGGACAACACGTCGACGGTGTGCACGCACCCGCGCGCGTCGACCGTTCCCGGCGCGGGCACCTGCAGCGACCAGCCGCCGGCGCCGTCGTCGTCGACGCGCAGCCGCAGCATCGGGTGCCGATCGATCATGGCCTGCACCAACGTCACGACGTCGTCCTGGGTGACGCCCGCGGGGGCTTGGACCACCATGGTCTGGTTGAACTGGTCGACCGGCCCGTCGACCCGGTGCAGCCAGTGCATGATCGGGGTGGCAATGACTTCGCCGATGCCCTCGTCGGCCACGTCGTCGTCGGTGAGCACTCCGGCCACCCGGGCCAGCCTGGCCACGGTCTGCTCGACGAAGATGTCGCGCGGGCGGAACACGACGCCCGCCGCCCGCGCCCGGGCCACCACCTGCATCGACAAGATGCTGTCGCCACCCAGGTCGAAGAAGGAGTCGTCGACGCCGACGCGGTCCACGCCGAGCACCTGGGCGTAGATGCCGGCGAGAATATCTTCGACCGCGTCGCCCGGCGCGCGATAATTCTCGGCGCTTTGGTAGTCGGGCGGTGGCAGGGCGCGGGTGTCGAGTTTGCCGTTGACGGTCAGCGGCAGCTCGTCCAGTGCGACGACCGCGGCCGGGACCATGTACGCGGGGAGCCGGTCGGCCAGCTGGCCGCGGACGCGGGCGGGGTCAGCGGTCCCGGTGATGTAGGCGACGAGGCGCTTGTCGGCGGGCCGGTCTTCACGGACGACCACGGCCGCCTGCGCGACCCCCGCCAAACGGGTAAGCGCCGTGCGTATTTCGCCGAGCTCGATGCGATACCCGCGGATCTTGACCTGTTCGTCAATCCGGCCCAGGTACTGCAGCTGCCCATTGGCGCCCCAGCAGGCCAGGTCGCCGGTGCGGTACATGCGTGCGCCGGACCCACCGAACGGGCACGCCACGAACCGCGAGGCGGTCAACCCCGACCGCCCCAAGTACCCGCACGCCACGCCACGCCCGGCGACATACAACTCGCCGACCACGCCGATCGGCACCGGCCGCATCCACTTGTCCAACACGAACAATGCCGCGCCCGGCACCGGAGACCCGATCGGCGGCGCCCCGGTTCCGGCGGTCAGCGGCGCGGTCATCGCCGCGTACATCGTGGTTTCCGTCGGGCCGTACTGGTTGACCATCACCCGCCCGGGCGCCCATCGGTCAACGACCTCGGGCGGACACGCCTCCCCGCCCATTACCAGCGTCGCCACCGATTCGAGGCCTTGCGGCGATAGTGCCGCCACCGCCGAGGGGGTGTGGCTCAATACGCTGACCCGTTCGCGAACGAGCATGGCGTGCAACTCTTCCGGTGAGCGCACGACGTTGTCGGGCACGATGACGAGCCGGCCGCCGTGCAGCAGCGATCCGAAGATCTCCCAGACCGAGAAGTCGAAGGCCAGCGAGTGGCATTGCGACCACACGTGGCCGAGTTCCAGCTCTTCGTGCACGGATTCGAGCAGTTGGGTGACGTTGTGGTGGGTGACGGCCACGCCCTTGGGGACCCCGGTCGTGCCCGAGGTGTAGATGAGGTAGGCGATGTTCTCCGGGTCCGGCGCCGGGAGTGCGCCGCTGGGTTGGGGTGCTATTTCGGTGTCGTCGAAGTCGATGACGGCCAGGTCCGAACCGTCGAGCCGGGAACGCACTTCGGGGGTGACGATCGCGGCGATCGGTATGGCGTCGGTGAGCATGAACTCGATGCGCGCGGCCGGCAGTCCCGGGTCGATGGGCAGGTACGCCGCCCCGGTTTTGAGCACCGCCAGTATGGCGATGACGGCCTGGGCCGAACGCTCGGCCAGCAGCGCCACACACTCCCCCGGGCCCGCGCCGTACTCAATCAGCAGGTGCGCCAACCGGTTAGCGGACTGCTCGACCTCGGCGTAGGTCCACGAACGGTCCGCGCTTGTGATGGCCACGGCCTCGGGTGCGCGGTCGACCTGGGCGGCGAACAACTCCGGGATCGAGATGCCAAGGGAGGCCGGCAGGTTCAGCACCGCGCGGTTGCCGATGGCCTCGAGCCGGGCGTGTTCTGCCTCGTCGAGCACATCGATCGATGAGAGCCGACGGGCCGGGTCGGCGGTCATGGCGACCAATACGTCGTGCAACTGCTCGATCATTCCCTCGATGCGGGCGGTGTTGTACACGTCGGTGCGGAATTCGACCGCCCCGCGGATGCCGGCGGGCCGGCCGTCCTCGGTCCAGCGTTCGGCCAGCGAGAACACCAAATCCATGCGCGCGCTGTGGGTGTCCGTCGGCAGCGGGGTGACCTGTAGGTCACCCAACGTCAGGTCGGCGAAATCGTGGTTCTGCCAGGCCAACACGACCTGGATGAGGGGGTGGTGGCCGAGGCTGCGAGCGGGACGCAGCCGCTCCACGAGGACTTCGAAGGGCACGTCCTGGTGTTCGTAGGCGGTCAGGCTGCGCTGCTGCACCTGAGCCAACAGCTCAGCGACGGTGGGGTTGCCGGACAAATCGGTGCGGAGCACCAGGGTGTTGACGAAGAATCCGACCAAGTCGTCGAGCGCGGATTCGCGCCGCCCTGCGATCGGAAAGCCCACCGCCACATCGCTACTCGCGCTCAGCTTAGCCAGCAGCACCGCCAGCGCGGCCTGTACCACCATGAAGCTGGTCGCATTGTGACCACCGGCCAACTCGCGCACCCGCTGTTGCAGCTGCGCGGGCCACTCCACGGCCACCCGCGCTCCACGATAATCAGCCACCAACGGATACGCCCGATCCGTCGGCAACTCCAGGCGCTCGGGCATCCCGGCCAATGCATCCTGCCAATAGGCCAGCTGGGCGGCAATCGCACTGTGCGGATCGTCCAGGTCGCCGAACTCGGCACGCTGCCACAGCGTGTAATCCACGTACTGGACCGGCAATTCGGCCCAGCCCGGGGGCTCGCCCGCGCACCGACAGGCGTAAGCCACCCCCAAATCACGCACCAACGGCGTGATCGACCACCCATCCGCGGCAATATGATGAGCAACGGCGACCAACACATGCTCATCCACACCCACCCGGAAAAGCGTCGCCCGCAAGGGGATCTCCGCGGCCAGGTCGAACGAGTAACGCGCCGCCGCCTCGATGGCTTCGGCGAGCCGGCTTGCCGACCAGCCGTCGGTCGACACCACGTCCCACCCGAGGCCGGCCTGCGTGGGCGGTAGCACGACCTGTTGCGGGGTGCCCTCCGGCGCGACGAAGATGGTGCGCAGGCTCTCGTGGCGGGCCACCATGTCGCGCAACGCGGCGCGCAACGCGTCGGTGTCCAGCCGGCCGACGAGCCGCAGGGCGGCGGCCATGTTGTAAACGGGTGAAGGGCCGTGCAGTTGGTCGAGGAACCACAGCCGGCTCTGGGCGAATGAAAGCGGCACCGTCGCAGGGCGTTTGGCGGCCACCAATGGCCTCAGGCCGCCCCCACTGCTGCCGATGCAGGGCGCCAACTGTGCCACCGTGGGTGCCTCGAACAGCGCCCGCACCGTAAGGGCGGTATCGAGACCACTGTTGATCGCCGCGATCACCCGCATCGCCGAGAGCGAGTCGCCGCCGAGATCGAAGAAGGAGTCATCCGCCCCGACCCGCTTGAGGTCCAGGACTTGGGCGTAGATGCCGGCGAGGATTTCTTCGATCGCGCTGGCCGGGGCGCGGTAGCGATCGGTGTCCTGATAGTCGGGTGTGGGGAGGGCGCGGGTGTCGAGTTTGCCGTTGAGGGTGATGGGCAGGGTGGGCAGTGGGACGACCGCGGCCGGGATCATGTAGTCGGGTAGCCGGTGGGCGAGGTGGGCGCGGAGCTCGGTGGGGTCGGCGGTGCCGGTGATGTAGCCGATGAGGCGTTTGTCGCCGGGGCGGTCCTCGCGCACGATGACGACCGCTTCCTCGACGCCGTCGAATGCGGCCAGCGCCGAGCGGATTTCGCCGACCTCGATGCGATAGCCGCGGATCTTGACCTGCTCATCGGCGCGCCCGACATAGCGCAGCTGCCCATCGCGGCCCCAGGACACCAGGTCCCCGGTGCGATACATGCGCGCACCGGCCGGGCCGAACGGGCACGCCACGAACCGCGACGCGCTCAACCCCGCGCGGCGCACATATCCATACCCCACGCCGCGCCCGGCCACATACAACTCCCCGACCACCCCGGCCGGCACCGGACGCAACCAGGCGTCCAGGACGAACAACGCCGCCCCGGGCACCGCCGAGCCGATCGGCGGCGCCCCGGACTTGGCCACCAACGCCGTACTGGCCGTGGCGAAGATCGTGGTCTCGGTCGGGCCGTAGACGTTCATCATCGCCCGCCCCGGCGCCCACCGGTCCACCAGCTCCGCGCCCACGGGTTCGGCCCCGATCACCAGCGCGGTGCCCTCCAGACCCTGCGGTGACAGCATGCGCACCGCCGCCGGGGTCTGACTCAACACCGTCACCTTCTCGGCCACCACCAACGCATGAAAATCCTTCGGCGAGCGCGCCACCGCCTCCGGGACCACCACCAGCCGCCCCCCGTGCAGCAGCGCCCCCCAGATCTCCCACACCGAGAAATCAAAGGCATACGAATGGAACTGCGTCCACACCTGCCCTGGCCCCAACACCACCCCGACCCGCGCGGCGTCGAACAACCGGGTCACGTTGGCGTGGCTGACCGCCACCGCCTTGGGCACCCCGGTCGTGCCCGAGGTGTAGATGATGTGCGCCACATCCTCAGGATCCGGGCCCGGGGGCGCCGTGGCGGGCTGCGACTGCAGTGCGGGGCTGTGCACGTCGATGACCGGCAACACATGCCCGGCCAACTTATCGGCCAGCGCCACGCTGGTCACCGCGGCCACCGGCGCGGCGTCGGTGAGCATGAACTCGACCCGCGCCGCCGGCAACCCCGGATCGATCGGCAGATACGCCGCCCCCGACTTGAGCACCGCCAGGATCGCCACGATCGCCTCGGCCGAGCGGTCCAACAACACCGCCACCGACTCCCCCCGACCCGCACCCCGGGCAATCAACGCATGCGCCAACCGATTCGACGCCTCATCCAACTCCCGATACGACAACGAACGACCCGCACACCGCACCGCCACCGCCCCCGGCGCACGCACCACCTGCGCCGCGAACAACCCCGGAATCGACACCGGCAACCACGGCTGGGACAGCGCGTCTTGGTTGCCGAGCATGCGCAGCCGGGCATGCTCCGCCTCGTCGAGGATGTCGATCGCCGACAGCGGTCGGGCCGTATCGGTCGTCAACGAGACCAGCACCCGCTGCAAGCGATCGACCAATGTTCTGATGGTGTCGGCGTCGAACACGTCGGTGCGGAATTCCACCGCCCCGCCGATGCCGGCGGGCTGGCCGTCCACGGTCCAGCGTTCGGCCAACGAGAACACCAAGTCCATCCGGGCCGTTTGGTTGTTCAGCGGCAGCGGGGTGACGTGCAGATCGCCCAAGTTCAGTTCGGCGGGGCTGTTCGTCTGCCACGTCAACATGACTTGGACCAAGGGGTGATGGGTCAGGCTGCGCGTGGGGTTGAGCCGCTCCACCAGCGCCTCGAAGGGCACGTCCTGATGCTCGTAGGCGGCGAGGCTGCGCTGCCGCACCTGAGCCAACACCTCCGCGAGCGTGGGGTTTCCGGCGAGATCGACCCGCAGTACCAAGGTGTTGACGAAGAAGCCCACCAGCTCGTCCAGCGCCGGGTCCTGGCGGCCGGCGATCGGAAAGCCCACGGCCACATCCGAAGTCGCACTGACTTTGGCGAGCAGCACCGCCAGGGCGGCCTGAACCACCATGAAGCTCGTCGCGTTGTGCTCGCGAGCTACCGCACGGATCCGATGCTGCAACTCCACCGGCCACTCCACGGCCACGCTGGACCCGCGATGGTCGGCCTCCAATGGGTAGGGCCGGTCGGTGGGCAGCGCGAGATGCTCGGGCATGTCGGCCAACACTTGCTGCCAATAGCGCAGTTGCCCGGCGACCGGACTGTCGGGATCATCCAGATCCCCCAACCGGGCCTGCTGCCACAGCGTGTAGTCGGCGTACTGCACCGCGAGCGGCGCCCATCCCGGCTCCTTGCCCGCAGACCGGCTGCCATAGGCCACCCGGAGGTCGCGGACCAGCGGCGTCAGCGACCACCCGTCGGCGGCGATATGGTGGGCGACCGCCACCAGCACATGCCGGTTCGCGGCGACCCTGAAAAGCTCGGCGCGCAGGGGGATTTCGGCGCCAAGATCAAACGTGTGGCACGCCACTGCCTCGATGGCCTCCTCGAGGCGGCTCGCCGACCAGTCGCCGGCATCCGCCACCCGCCAGCCGAAATCGGCCCGCTCGGCGGGGACAACCACCTGCTGCGGTGTGCCCCTCGGTGCGACGAACACCGTGCGCAAGCTTTCGTGCCGGGCCACCACATCGCCCAGCGCCGCCGCGAGCGCCTCCACATCGAGGTGCCCGTCCAGCCGCATGGCCGCTGCCATGTTGTAAACCGGTGACGGTCCCTGCAATTGATCGGTGAACCACATTCGGCTCTGAGCAAACGACAACGGCAGCACCGCCGGGCGCGCACCGGCCACCACCCGCGCCGCTCGCCCGTCGCCCGCACCGAGCCGCGGGCCCAACTGACGAATCGTCGGCGCCTCGAACAAGGTTCGCACCACCAGCTGGGCGTCCAGCGCGATGTTGACCGCGGCCACCAAGCGCATTGCCGACAACGAATCCCCGCCCAGCTCGAAGAAGGAGTCGTCGGTCCCGACGCGTTCCAATCCCAGCACTCGGGCGTAGATGCCGGACAGGATTTCCTCGACCGGGGTCGCCGGAGGGCGGTATTCGCCGCTTTCCCGGTATTCGGGCGCCGGTAGGGCGCGGGCGTCGAGCTTGCCGTTGACGGTCAGCGGCAGCCGGTCCAGTGCGACGACCGCGGCCGGGACCATGTAGCCGGGAAGCCGGTCAGCCAGCTGGGCTCGGGCGAGGGCGGGCTCGGCCGTGCCGGTGATGTAGGCGACGAGGCGCTTGTCGCCGGGGCGGTCCTCGCGGACGACCACGGCCGCCTGCGCGACGCCCACCAAATCGGTGAGCGCCGTGCGTATTTCGCCGAGTTCGATGCGGTAGCCGCGGATCTTGACCTGCTCGTCGGCGCGGCCCAGGTACTGCAGCTGGCCATCGGCGCCCCAGCGCACCAGGTCGCCGGTGCGATACATGCGCGCGCCGGCCCCGCCGAACG